>JAEUJG010000585.1 GCA_016794765.1 Spirochaetaceae bacterium
TCGCGGAGGAAATCTTCCGCGCCTTGGCCGGTCTCTATCCCGAGGCGCCGGAGCCCCTCATCGACCTGGCCGTCCTTTTCGAGGACCGCGCGGAGGCCGCGGCCGCCACGGGCGACGAGGCCCGGGCCGAGGAACTCGACACCCTGGCTTTCGACTACTACAAGCGCCTCCTCTCCATGGAGCCGCCCTTCCCCGAGGCCTATTTCAACGCCGCCTTTTTCTTCCTCCGGCGCCGCAGCTTCGACCGGGCCAAGAGCCTTTTCGAAACCTACGCCAGCATCGGCGAGGACGAGGAGCGCAAGGCCCGCGCCCGCGACATCGTGAAGAAGCTCGGCGAACAGGGCTACCTCGACGAGCTGTTCAAGGAAGCCTACGACTTCATCAAGATGGGCGAGGAAGAGTCGGGCCTCGAAAAGGCCCGGGCCTTCCTCGAAAAGAATCCCCGCGTCTGGAACGCCTGGTTCCTCGTCGGTTGGGCCTGCCGCCGCCTCGGCCGCTGGGAAGAGGGCCGCGAGGCCTTCCTCAAGGCCATCGAGCTCGGCGCCGAGGGCGTGGACACGCAGAACGAGCTTTCCATCTGCCTCATGGAGCTCGGCCTCCTCGACGAGGCGCGCGCCTCCCTGGAGAAGGCCCTCAAGGTCGAACCGGAGAACGTCAAGATCATCACGAATCTCGGCGCGGTCGCCCTGAAGCGCGGCCGCCTCGAGGAAGCCGCCGGCTTCTTCCGCACCGCCCTCGAGATCGAGCCGGACGACGCCGCCGCGGCGCGCTGGCTCGCCGAAATAGAGGGCGGCCTCTAGCGCCGTCGGGGCATGGCGGGGCAGGGGGCGCCCGGCGCGGGCGCGAAGGAGCTTCTCCTCACGGCGCGGCGCCTGGCCGTCCGGAGGCGCCCGCCCGAGCCCCGCGGCTTCGCCGCCCTCGTCGCCGCCGCCCTCGCCGTCCTGGGCTCCGAGCCTCCCGAGCTCCGGCCGCGCGACACTGCCGGCCTGCCGGGCGGCCTCCTCGACCTCCCCGACCTCCCCACCGTGCTCGTCCCCGATCTCCACACGCGCGTCGATTTCCTGGCGGGGCTCCTCGCCTGGCGGCCGCCCCTCGGGGCGGAGAGGACCGGGGGGCTCGGCGCGGCGAAGGCGGGCCCGCGGCTCGCGGAGCTCCTGGAGCGGGGTGAGGCCTGCCTCCTCTGCCTCGGCGACGCCTTTCATTCGGAAGGCGCGGGCGCGGAACGGCGCTGGCGATCCGCCCATGTCGAATACCAGTCCGGCTGGGCCGCGCGGCGCGTGATGGACGGCGAGATGGGCCGCGCCCTCGCCTGCGTCGAGCTCATCCTGGACGCGAAACTCGCCTTCCCCCGCCGCTTCCATTACCTCAAGGGCAACCACGACAACATCGCGAACGAGCGGGGCAGGGGAGACCATCCCTTCTACAAATACGCCGAGGAAGGCGCCATGGCTTCCTCGTGGTTCGAAGAGTTCTACGGGCCGGAACTCAAGGCCGCCTATCGCGACCTCGAGCTCTCCCTGCCCCTCTTGGCGCGCGGAGGCCGGTTCCTGGCCAGCCACGCGGAGCCCGCCTTCGCCCTCGGGCCCGAAGCGGTGGTCGAGTTCCGGCGCCGTCCCGAGGTCGCCGAGGCCCTGACCTGGACCCGGAACGACGCGGCCGCGCCGGACGCGGTGGAGGCGGGACTCGCGGCCTTCCTGGGCGACCGCGCGGCGGGCGCGCGCTGGTTCGGCGGCCACCGTCCCGTCGCGGGCCGGTACGCCCTCCGCGCCGGCGGCCGCTTCGTGCAGTTCCACAATCCCGATAGGCGCCAGGTCGTCCTCCTCCTGCCCGGGGTGGAGCCCGATCCGGAGCGCGACATCCTGGCGCCGTAGAACGAGGGCGGCGCCTTGGAAGGCGGGGCACGGTCATTCGTTCCGGCTTGACCCCTCGGCTCGGCGGCGGCTACTATCCTGAACCATGGCAGAACGCAAGCGATCCTCCAGCCGAAGCGGCGGCTCCACCGGTTGCCTCCTCTGGATCGGTCTGGTCTGTGTCGTCGCCCTCCTCTATCTCCTCAACTCGGGTCGCATCGCGGAGACGCTCAAGCGGACCAACTTCAAGGAAATCGTGAAGACGCAGCGCGGGACCGAGGATCTTCCCGTGCCGCCCACCGCCCCCGGCCTGCCCGCCGCGAAGACGCCGACTCCCGCCGACAAGGCGACCGAAGTTCCCGCCGCCCGGCCCGAGGACCCCGCACCGGAAGACGCCAAGCGCGAAAGCCCCGCGGAGAAACCCGCCGCCGAGGCGGCGAAGCCCCAGCCCAAGCCGGCGGAAAAGCCCGTTCCGGAAGCGCCGACGGTGGAGAAACCCGCCGCCAAGCCCCTTCCCGCCAAGCCGGCCGCCGCCAAGTCCCGGAACGCCGTCCTGTATTTCGTCCGCATCGACGACGACGGGGTGATCGTCCGGCAGGAAGTGAAGCGCCAGATCCCCGCCACGGATTCGCCCCTCCTCGATTCCTTCGCCGCGCTCCTCAAGGGGCCTTCCGAGGAGGAGCTTCGCCGGAACCTCCTGAGCCTCGTGCCCCAGGGTACCGTCCTCCTCTCCGCGCAGGTCCGCGGCTCGACGGCCTTTCTCAATTTCAACGAGGCCTTCATGTACAACCGCTACGGCATCGAGGGTTACGCGGGCCAGCTCAAGCAGATCGTCTACACGGCGACCTCCTTCCCGACGGTCCAGGACGTGCAGATCCTCATCGAAGGTGAGCGGCACGACTACCTCGGCGGTGAAGGCGTTTACATCGGCCGCCCCCTTTCGCGGAACAGCTTTTAGTCTTCGTGTCGGCTGTCTCGATGTGACTATTGCAAGCGAGCGCGAAGTGTTTCATCATTCGAACCGATTGTTTTGAAATCAGTACTCTCTTTACGATCTGATATTTCTGTTGTAGAATCCATAGCACAGCTATCAGCTACGCTAAGGAGGCAGACTCTGGAAACGACCCGTCTTCACGACTGGCATATCGCCGCGGGAGCCAAGATGGCGCCCTTCGCCGGCTACGACATGCCTATTTCCTACCCCACGGGCGCGGTCGAGGAGCACCTCATCACCCGCCGTTCCGTCGGCCTCTTCGACATAGACCACATGGGCCAGCTCGTCGTCTCCGGTCCCGGCGCCGACGAGTTCGTCTCCGCGACCGTCTCCGCGACCGTCCTCGACATGAAGGACTGGGACGCGCGTTATTCCCTCCTCCTCGACGGGAAGGGCCTGGTCCTCGACGACCTCTTCATCTACAAGCTGCCCGGCCGCTGGTGGATCGTCGTCAACGCCTCCAACCGCGCCGCCGACCTCGCCTGGTTCGAAGCCAAGGCCAAGGCCTTCCCCAAGGCCGTCACGATCGAGGACAGCTCCGAGGCGACCTACATGATCGCCATCCAGGGACCCCGCGCGATCGAGCTCATGGACCTCGTCTCCGACAGGAAGGTCTCCGAATTCCCTCGCTTCACCTCCGGCGAGCTCAAGATCGACGGCATCCCCGTCCTCTTCGGCCGCACCGGCTACACGGGCGAGGACGGCGGCGAGCTCTTCTTCCCCGCCGACAGCGCGGTCAAGCTCTGGGAGCTCCTCCTCGCCCGCGGCGGGAAGGCCGGCATCGAGACGAAGGCCATCGGTCTCGCCGCCCGCGACTCCCTGCGCTTCGAGGCGGGCATGCCCCTCCACGGCCACGAGATCAGCCCCTCCATCAATCCGATCGAGGCGGGCTTCAAGTGGGCCTGCGGCCTCGAGAAGGACTTCGTCGGCAAGGCAGCCGTCGAGGCCGTCATCGCCGCCGGCCCCGCGCGCAAGCTCGTCGGCCTCGAGGTGACGGGCGGCGTCCCGCGCGAGGGCTACGAGGTGCTGGCCGCGGACTCGGGGGAGAAGATCGGCGCCTGCGTCGCCGGCATGTTCTGCCCGACGGCCAAGAAGTACGCGGCCAACGCCTTCGTCCTCCCCGCCTACGCGAAGGTCGGCACCAAGGTCCAGATCGTCATCCACGGCAAGCCCAAGGAGGCCGTCGTGGTGAAGCGTCCCCTCTACGTTCCCGCCTACCGCAGGTAGGCAGCATAGTTTTCACCGAGCGCCGGCCCGCGAGCGGCGCGCGCAAAGGAGTCACGCATGAATATCGATACGAACGCCCGCTACCGCGCTTCCCACGAGTACGCCCGCAAGGACGGCGCCGAGATCGTCGCCGGCATCTCCGACCACGCCCAGTCCTCCCTCGGCGACATCGTCTTCGTCGAGCTCCCCGAGGTCGGCAAGACCCTGAAGCAGGGCGAGGCCTTCGGCGTCGTCGAATCCGTCAAGGCGGCGAGCGACCTGTACATGCCGATGTCCGGCAAGATCGTCGCCGTCAACGAGGACCTCCAGGGCGATCCCGCCCTCGTCAACAAGGACTGCTACGGCAAGGGCTGGATGATCAGGTTCGCCCCCGCCGATCCTTCCGAGTGGAACGGCCTCATGGACGCGGCCGCCTACGGGAAGGAAGCGGGTAAGGAGTAAGCCGTGCCCTTCGTCGCCAACTCCGACGCCGACCGGACCGCGATGCTCGCGGCCATCGGCGCCAAGAGCGTCGAGGAGCTCTTCGCGGACATCCCCGCGGGGCGCCGCTTCCCGAAGCTCGACCTGCCCGAGCCCCTTTCCGAGCTCGAGGTCCTGCGCGAGATCGAGTCGATGGCGTCGCGCAACGTCACCGCCTCCACCTGCGCATGGTTCCTCGGCGCCGGCGCCTACAACCACTTCATCCCCGCGGTGGTGCCGGCCATCGCTTCCCGCGGCGAGTTCCTCACCGCCTACACGCCCTACCAGCCCGAGGTCTCCCAGGGCACCCTGCAGGCCATCTTCGAGTACCAGAGCATGGCCGCCGGGCTCCTCGGCATGGAGGTCGTCAACGCCTCCCACTACGACGGCGCGACCGCGCTGGCCGAGGCCGTCCTCATGGCCTACCACAACGCCCCGGGCCGCGACCGGGTCCTCCTGCCCGCCGCCCTCCACCCCGAGTACAAGGACGTCGTCCGCACCTACCTCGAAGCCTTCCCCGCGAGGATCGAGGAATACCGCGGCGACCCCGCCGGCGCCGCGCTCGACGACAAGACCTTCGCCCTCGTGGCGGCCTACCCCGAGTTCGAAGGCGAGCTCCGCGACCTCCGGCCCGCCGCCGAGAAGGCCCACGCCGCCGGCGCGCTCTTCGTCGTGCAGGCCGACCCGGTCATGTGCGGGCTCCTCAAGAGCCCGGGCGAGCTCGGCGCGGACATCGTCGTCGCCGAGGGCCAGAGCCTCGGCAATTCGATGAACTACGGCGGTCCCTTCCTCGGCATGATGGGCGCCACCGCCAAGCTGGTGCGCAAGATGCCCGGCCGCATCGTCGGCGAGGCGAAGGACCACGAAGGCCGCAAGGGCTTCGTCCTCACCCTCTCCGCCCGCGAGCAGCACATCCGCCGCGAGAAGGCCGTGTCCAACATCTGCTCGAACCAGGGCCTCGTGATGCTCCAGACCTGCGTCTACCTCGCCGCGATGGGCAAGGGCGGCCTCAAGACGGCCGCCAGGCTCGCCTACGACAAGGCGCATTACGCGGCCGAGCTCATCGGGAGGATCCCCGGCTTCCGCGTCGAGAACAAGTCCTTCTTCAAGGAGTTCCTCGTCGCCACGCCGGTCCCCGCGGAGGAGCTCGCCGAAAAGCTCTCCCGCCGCTGCGTCGTCCCCGGCCTGCCGCTCTCGCGGTATTATCCCGAGCGGAGGAACGAGCTCCTCGTCGCGGTCACCGAGACCTGCACGAAGGCCCAGATCGAGCTCCTCGCAGAGTCCCTCAAGGAGGCCGCGAAATGAACCTGAGGCCCGAGCCCCTCGTCTTCGAGCTCTCCTCCCCCGGACGGACGGCCGTCTCCCTCCCGAAGGGCGACACGCCATCCTACGAGCTGCCCGCGGGCCTCGTCCGCGAGGACTCGAAGCTCCCCGAGCTCGACGAGCTCACCGTGGTGCGGCACTTCACCCGCCTCTCGCAGAAGAACTTCTCCATCGACACGCACTTCTACCCCCTCGGGTCCTGCACGATGAAGTACAACCCGAAGGCCAACGAGGTCGCGGCCGGCCTGCCCGGCTGGCGGAACACCCACCCCCTCGTCGGGGCCGAGTTCAGCCAGGGCGCGATCGAGCTGATCCACAAGCTCCAGGTCATGCTCGGCGAGATCGGCGGCTTCGAGGCGGTGAGCCTCCAGCCCGCGGCCGGCGCCCACGGCGAGCTGGCCGGCGTCTTCATGATCCGCGCCTACCACCTCTCGCGCGGCGACTCCAAGCGCGTGAAGATCCTGATCCCCGACTCCGCGCACGGCACGAATCCCGCGTCCTGCACGATGGCCGGCCTCGAGACGGTGACCATTCCCTCCAACGCCGAAGGCGGCGTCGACATGGACGCCCTCAAGGCCGCGCTCGACGACACCGTCGCGGGCATCATGATCACGAACCCGAACACCCTCGGCCTCTTCGAGCGGAACATCGAGGAGATCGCGCGCCTCGTGCACGGGGCCGGCGGCCTCGTCTACGGCGACGGCGCCAACATGAACGCGCTCACCGGCGTCTTCAAGCCGGGCGAGGCGGGCATCGACGTCATGCACTTCAACCTGCACAAGACCTTCTCGACGCCCCACGGCGGCGGCGGCCCCGGCTCCGGCATGGTCGGCGCGGGCAAGACCCTCGCGCCCTTCCTGCCCGGCCCGGTCGCGGCGATGGAGGGCGGCAAGTACGTCCTCCGCGATCCCGCGAAGACGGTGGGCAAGATGAAGGCCTTCTACGGCAACTTCGGCGTCCTCGTGCGGGCCTACGCCTACATCAGGATGCTCGGGGCCGAAGGCATGCGCCGCGTGGCGGAGAACGCCGTCCTCAACGCGAACTACCTCAAGTCCCTCGTCGAGAAGGACTTCCCGGTGAAGTACCCGCGCCGCTGCATGCACGAGTTCGTCGCGATGGGCGACATCGCTCCGGGAATCCACACCCTGGACATCGCGAAGCGCCTCATCGACTACGGCATCCACCCGCCGACCATCTACTTCCCCCTCATCGTGCCCGAGGCCCTCATGGTCGAGCCGACGGAGACCGAGGACAAGGAAGCCCTGGAGGAGTTCGCGGCGGTGATGCGCAAGATCGCGGAGGAGGCGAAGGCCAATCCGGAGCTTCTGCACGCCGCCCCGACGACGACGCCCATCGGGCGCCTCGACGAGGTCGCGGCCGCGCGCTGCCCCGTCCTCTGTTACCGGGGCTGACGGCGCTCCGTCCCGGTTCCGGGACCAGCCTGTCCCTGCTATCCGCACCGCCGAGATTCGGCGGTGCTTTTTTATCAGGGCCGGCCTCGCCCCTCCTCCGCCCGGTCTCCGCCTTCAGGCGTCCGTGGCGATGACCGCCACCATCCTGAGATCCCCGGGCCCGAGGCTCTGGATGCCGTGGGCGGCCCCGCCGCCGGTGACGACGACGTCGCCGGGGCCGACTTCCTCCGGCCGGCCGTCGTCGTTCACGCCGCCGCGGCCCGACAGGATCAGGAACCACTCGGTCTCGCCCTCGTGGACGTGGTTGCCGATGCTTGCTCCGGCGGGGATGACGATCTCGCCGAGGAGCCGGACGTGCGACGCCAGGGCCGCGGGCGGGAGGTACGCGACGCGCGTCTCTCCCTCGCCGCCGCGCATCCTGACGCGCGTCTCGCGGATGCGCTCGTTGTCGCGCAGTATCATGGGAACTCCTTAACGGCCGGTCCAAGGGGATCCGCCGCGGGCAGCATGATAGCACGACCCCGGCGCCGGATAAACAAGGAAGGCCGCCGGTTTGCCCGGCGGCCTTCCCTTGTCGCGGCGGCCTTCGGCCTAAGGCTTGGGCCCTAGGCGGCGGCCCGCGCCCGGTCGGCCTTGTCGCCGGCCTTCCAGTACCGCTTGTAGGCGATGAGGCCCATGGCCACGTAGGCGAGGGTCTTGGGAATCATGAGGAGGCCGAGCATCGGCACCGCGGCCGCGAAGAGGATGACCGGCGTATAGAAGCCGTAGGAGACGATCATCGCCCAGCCGATTCCGGCCCAGGCGCGGTCGCCGTCGCGGCGGCCCTCGGCGATGAAGAGACCGGCCATCAGGAAACCGGCCACGGCGAGGGGCAGGTTGCGCACGAGGCCCATGACGTAGGGCGGTACCGCGAGTTCCCAGCCGTTGCCGGGCAGGGCCATGAGGATGAGGCGGAGGACCAGGAGGCTTTCCATGATCCAGAAGGCGGCGTCGAGGCGCCTCCCTGAGCGGAGGGCGCGGGCCTCGGCGAACACCATGTAGAAGATGGTCATCGTGTAGGCCGTCGCGAGCATGCCGAGGCCGAGCAGGGAGGACGGGACGCCGCCGACGGTGACCGTCGCCGCGGCGGGGCCGAAGAGGGCCGTCACGACGCGCGCGCCGACATGGAAGGTGTCGCCGACCGCAAGGAGGACAAAGGCCAGGAGGAAGCGACCGGCGAGATTGGCCTCCGCGGGGGCGATGCGCGAGCGGTTTTTCGCCATTAGCGCGATGAGGGACCAAAGCGTGATAAGATAGGCGACGTTGAAGATGGTCTCCATGATGGATGCCGGCAAAGATGACATGGTAAGGCTCCTTGTATGCACTAATAAGTGCTAGAATGCATCGACAAGTGCAATATACTGAGGCGCCGCCCCAATGGTCAAGTAGGGGGGATGATGGAAGGCGAGGAAGGTCGAACCGCCCGCAAGAAGCGCGAGGCGCGCGAGCGCATCATCGCGGCCGCCGCCGAACTCTTCATGGAAAAGGGCGCCCGCGCCGTTTCCATGGACGAGGTCGCCCAAGCCGCCGACGTGGCGCGGCGGACCCTTTTCAACTACTTCGAGGGCAAGGACGAGCTCCTTGTCGCCACGGCCGGACCGGTCCTCGAAGCGGCCATCGAACTGGCCGAAGCGGCGGCCGCCAATCCGACTCCGAGCTTCGAGGAGGTGATCGAGCTCTGCCTTTCCCTGTGGCGGAGCTGCGGACGCCGACTCGGCCTCCTTTACGCGGTCGAGCTCGAGGAATCCCCGGGGCTGGCCGAGCTCCACGCCCGTTTCCTCGAAATCCTGCGACGGCTCATCGGCAAGGCCGCCTCCGGCGATCCCGCCTATGCCTCGAGCGCGCGGCTCGTCGGGAAGCTGGTGTACCGTTCCTTCGTGCCCCTGCTGCTTGCGCTGGAGGAGGAGGAGGACGCCGAGGAGCGCTTCGCCCGCAGCCTCAAGGGCCTGCTGTCGGGCGCCGCGGGCCCGGCGCGGGGCGCGGGGGCATCCGGGCCGTCCGGAGCCCTCCAGCCGGGCCGCCATCCCGGCGGGCAGCCCGGCGGGCAGCCCGGCGGCCATCCCGGCCGCTAGGCTTGTTCGGCCGGCGGGGCGACCGGGAAGCGCAGTTCCGCGCTGAAACCCGGCGGCCCGCCGAACACGAGGCCGGCGCGCAACTGGGCGGCCAGGCTGCGCACGATGGTGAAGCCCATCGACGCGCTCGTCGCCGGATCGGCGCCTGGCTTGAGCCCTCGCCCCTCGTCGGAAACCCGGAGGACAAGATCGCCGCCCTTGCGCGAAAGCTTGGCTTCGATGGGCCCCCGCGTGCCCTCCGGATAGGCGTACTTGATTGCGTTGAGCAGGAGTTCGTTCGCGATGAGGCCGAGCGGCACCGCCTCGTCGAGCCCGAGGCGTATCGGCTCCGCGGCGAAACGAAGGCCCGGCGCGTCGTGGCCGAGCGCCAGTTCCTCCACGACCGAGCGGAGGTACTCCGCGGCGTCGATGGAGGCGAGGTCGGGCGAGCGGTAGAGGAGTTCGTGGAGCTGGGCCATGGCGCGGATGCGGGACTGGGTCTCGGCCAGGAGTTCGCGGTCGCGTTCGCTTTCGAGGGTGTAGGACTGGAGCTGGATCAGGCTCGAGATGACCTGCATGTTGTTCTTGACCCGATGGTGGATCTCCTTGAGAAGGATCTCCTTCTCGCGGAGGGAGGCGCGGATCTGTTCGTCGCGGCGCTTGCTTTCCGTGATGTCGCGGGACACGAGGAGGGCCTTGTCCTCGCCGAGGGGGACGATGCGGCCCTCGAAGAGCCGGGCGCCCTCCGGCGTGTCGAGGCGGTACTCCAGGAAGGTCATGCAACGCCGGGAGAAGGCCTCGGCGAGCCGGTCCATGAACTGGGCCACGGCGGTTTCCGGCAGGCCGAGCTCGGACATCTTCCTGCCGAGGAAGGCCTCGGGAGGCATGGCGAGCAGCTCCGGCCGCGCGGCGCTGAAGTCGAGGTAGCGGCCCTCCCGGTCGAAGGTGAAGAAGTAGTCCGGAAGGGCGGCGATGAAGGCGCGGTTCTTCGCCTGGCTCTCCTCCAGGAGCAACACCTTCTCCCGGAGTTCCGCGGTGGCGCGGGCGACGCGCGCGCGGAGGGACCATGCGATGCCGAGGAGGAGGGCGACGACGGCGGCCGCCCCGCCGCCGATCCAGGCGACCAGAGCCGGGTCGACGCGCGGGCCGAGTTCGGAGCCGCGCCACTTCTTGTCGATCGCCGCGTAGGTAGAGGCGGGCAGGGCGCCGAAGCCGCGTTTGACGAGGGCGAGCAGGGCCTCGTTCTCCTTGAGCACGGCCCGGCTGAAGGCTCCCTCGTTCAGGATGAAG
>JAEUJG010000646.1 GCA_016794765.1 Spirochaetaceae bacterium
GGGCGGGGGAAGTCCCCCGGGCAGGCGGTCGCCTCCGGGGAGCACCGGCGCGTAGCCCAAGGCCGCCAGAGTCGTCTCCGCCGCCTCGGCGAAGGCCGCGAGAGGCGGCTCAAGCTCCATAAAGAGGAAGCCTTCCCTCTCGACGATGCCGGCTTCGCCGCCGCGGAAGACCGAACGTCGGCCGGCAAGCGTCTCGTAGTCCTTCCATAGGCCGGCCAGCGCCTGCCGTCGTGAAGCAAGGCCCGGCCGCGCGCTTCGGGCGCCGGCGTAGGCGAGGGGGACCGCCTCGGGCAGGGCCAGGACGGACGCGTCGCCGCCGCCCGCGAAGAGCGCCCGGCGGAACAGGGCGAGCTCCCGAGCCTCGTTGCCCGGCGGTTCCAGGAAGAGGCAGATGAAGCTGGGGCTTGTTTGCAAAGGCATCGAGCCATGATACAATTCCGGCGAGAGCCCTGTAAAGGAAGGCCTATGAACCAGAAAGTCGAACGTATCGCCGACAGCCTCACCCGCGTCATCTCCGGTTGGGCGAATGTCGAATGCGTCAGCCTCTGCGAACAGGCCGAGGTGGACGTCCTCGATCCCTATTTCGCCCTCGTCATCGACGTCCATCACCGCGGCGGCGTTCCGCCGGCGGAGGAAAGGCGCGCCGCCTTCGGCGATCCCGGCGCCTTCGAAAGCGCCTCGAACCAGTCCAAGGACCGCTTCTTCCTGGAAGGATTGCCGATCCGGGTCGAGTACAAGAGCGTGCAACAGCTCGAGTCGCTGATGGACGGCTCCGCCGAAAGCCTCTGGATCCTCAAGAACTCCGGCACCTACCTCCTCTATCGGCTCGAAACCGCGCAGGTGCTCTGGAAGCGCTCGGACTGGATAGACGGCATCCGGCGCCGCCTCGCCGAGATGCCCGCCGAGCTTTGGAACGCGCTCCGCGGCAGCTTCCAGTCCAAGATGGAGCACTACCTCGCCGATCTCGGCGCCGCGGCGGTCCGCGACGACGGTTTCTTCTACCTCGTCTCGTCGGGCGGCTTCGCCAAGTACGCGGCCGCGACCCTTTTCATGATCAACCGGCGCTTCGAGCCTTCGCACCGCCTCATCGATTCCCATCTACGCGCCCTTAAGCGCGTCCCCGACGATTTCTTCGGCCGTTGGGAGACCTTCCTCCGTTCCGACATCGAAATGAGCCGCGAGCAGAAGCATCGCGTCGCCGAACTCCTGGCCAAGAGCATCGTCGCGTTCAGATGAGCGCCCCCCTTTCGGGGAGGGGCCGCCGCAAGGCCGCGGGTCGATTCTGCCTCCTCCTTTCGCTCGGCGTCGCCTCCTCCTCCTGTGCCGTCCCGGCGGTTGAGGGCTTCGCGTGGAAGGGCCCGCGCGGCCTCCTCGACTTTGAGCAGGCTTCCGCCTTTCCCAAGGGCCAGGAAGGGCGGCTCCTGCCCGAGCGTCCCTCCAACGCCTATCTGCCTCGCGCCCCGCTCGCCGCCTCCGCGGGCCAGGCCCTCGAGCTGGACCTCCGCCTTTCGCCGTCGCCCGGGGACGCTTCCGCGGCGTCCCGGGCGCCGCTCCGTCTCGCGATCTCGCTCGCCTCCGACCGCAAGGGCAAGGCGGTTTTTTTCGAAACCTCCCTGGCCCTGCGGGAGGGACGCACGCGGTATGCGATTCCGCTTCCCCCCGGAGCCTCGCCTGCCCGGCTCTCCCTCGCCCTGGCCGATCCGAAGGCCGATCCGCGCGGTGTCGAGCTTGCCGGGGTCGCGGTCCTGCCCGCCTTCCGCGGTTTCATCCTCGATCCGGAGGGGACCCGGCTATCGCCAGGCTTCAGCCTGTACCGCAAGGGCGCCGACCAGGTCGCCG
>JAEUJG010000650.1 GCA_016794765.1 Spirochaetaceae bacterium
CCCGTCCTTGGCGCCCTCATCACCCTCATGAACCGGATCAACAGCGACCTGGCCGCCATCGTCGGGACCTACGCCTCCAGCCTCGTCATCCACGTCGCCGGACTCGCCGCCGTCAGCCTCGCGCTCCTTGTCCGGCCCGAACCGCGCCCGACGCGCCGCCTGCCGCCCTACCGCTACTCCGGCGGCCTCGTCGGCGTCGCGACGGTCTTCCTCTGCAACGCCGTCTACGGCGCGCTCGACGCCTCCCTCGCGGTCGCCCTCGCCCTCCTCGGGCAGATGCTCGGCTCGATCCTCATCGACGCGACCGGCTTCCTCGGGCGGACGAAATACCCCTTCAGGGCGCGGAACCTGCCCGGACTGGCCTTGGCCTGCGCGGGCGCGGCCCTCCTCGCCGGCGGCGGACGCGCCGCTCCCGGCTACATCATCCTCGCCGTCACGGCGGGCGCCCTGCCCCTCCTCTCCATCACCCTGAACGCCAAGCTCGCGCTCGACATCGGCCTCTTCCGCGGCGTCCGGGCCAACTACCTCGTCGGCTTCGCCGCGACCCTCCTCCTCGCGCCGCTCTTCGGCCGCGCGGGGCTGTCCGGGCTTTCCGCCGCGGTCGGCGCCTCGCCCCTCCTCCTCCTCGGCGGGGGACTCCTCGGCGTCAGCCTCGTCGCGGGCACGAACCTCGTCTTTCCGCGCCTCCCCACCCTGCACGCCTCGATCCTCATGTTCGCGGGCCAGATCCTCTCCGGCCTCGCCATCGACCTCGCCGCGGGAAGCCCCATTTCGGCGCGGACGCCGCTCGGCCTCCTCGCCGTCCTCGCGGGCTTGAGCCTGGACGCGGGGCTCAAGGAAAAGGCCAAGCCGGAACCGGCCGCGGCCCATCGCAAGGGAACCGGCCGGGCTTGAGAAGGAGTCGGCGATGACTCGTGCCGCCGACTCGGGCGCGATCATTCCGCCGTGAAGATTTCGGCCGGATCGATGGAAAAGCCGGCCAGGATCTCCGAGGCGATCGGCCCTTGGTTGAAGAGGGGATCGCGCAGCTCCGCCTCGCCGAAACGACCGGCCGTCCCGCGGACGAAACGGTTGATCCATTCGCCGGCGGGATCGACGATCCAGTATTCGCGCACGCCCATGCGCTCGTAGAGATCGAACTTCTCGCGCAGGTCCTTGAGGTGCGTCGATGGGGAGAGAACCTCGACGACGAGATCGGGGGCGCCCCGGGCGCCGTACTTCGTGAGTTTCGCCAGGTCGCAAAAGACGGCGAGGTCCGGTTCGACGACGTTGCCGACCTCGTCGTCCTCCGCCTCGCCGGCTTCGGGCAGGAGCACGTCAAAGGGCGCGACATAGGCCTTGCAGGGCCTTCCTTCAAGAAAGTTGCCGAGGCGCCTGAAGAACAAACCCACGATGGCCTGGTGCCTACGGTTGGGGGCGGCAAGCATGTTGTAGGCCACGCCGCCGATCAGTTCCCAGCGCTCGTCCTCGGGCCAGCCCAGGTAGTCGCGATAGGTATAGCGTCGATCCAGCTTGCGCGCCGGTTCTCCCACTTTGGCCATGCCTCCACTATAGCCCATACGCGCGGAAGGCGGCGACCCGAGTCAGCCAAGGCCGGGAGGGGCGTCCTCAAACGCTAGACGATGGACCCGGGCCGGAGGCTGGCGGCGTTGAGCGCGCCGAGGCGCGTCCCCTCCGCAACGGCGGCCGCGAGGGAGCCGCCCTCGGCCAGGACCGCCGCGAGGCCCGCGGTGAAGGCGTCGCCCGAGCCCGTCGGGTTGAGGGCGGCCACCGGGCGGACCGGTTCCTCGCGGAGGCCGCGGCCGTCCCACCACCAGGTCGGCTCCTGCCCGCGCGTGAGCACAAGGCTCGTGCCGAAGCGCTCGTACAACTCGCCCGCGATCCGCGCCGCGTGCGCGCGGAGCGCCGCCTCGGTTGCCGCGCCCTCCCCCGCTGGTGCGGACCGGGAACTCGCCGGGAGCGGCCAGGTGGCCAGGAACTCCGCGAGGTTCGGCTTGGCGACGGCGGGCCGCTGCTCCAGGGCGCCGAGGAGGTCCTGCCCCTTCACGTCGAGGACGAGGAGGCGGCCCGCGGCGCGGGCTCGGCGCGCGATCTCCGCCACGAGGCCCTCCTCGAAGCCCGCCGCCTTCGTCCCGGAGACGACCACCGCCCCGCAGCCTGGCAAGAGCCGCCCCAGCGCGTCGAGGACGAGGCCGCCC
>JAEUJG010000038.1 GCA_016794765.1 Spirochaetaceae bacterium
CTCGCTGCTCCGCGGGGCCGTCGCCGGCCTCGGCGATGCCGAGCGCCTCGGAGCCTGGCTGGACGCGGGGACCTTCGGCCTCATGGGTCTTCTAGCTCTTTCCCTCTTCGCGGTGAAGCTCGCGCGCCTGCGACGGGGCAAGTCCGGCCTGAAAGGGAGCCGAGAGCCATCGTCCCGGGCGGGCATGGAGGACGCAAGTGGCGGGCGCGGCCTCTACGGCGTCGTGTCCGCCGCGAGCCTCGTCCCCTGTCCCGGCGCGGTGATGCTCCTTCTCTTCGCCCTCTACGCGGGCCGTCCGGACCTCGGAGTGGCGGGCGTCCTTTCCATGTCCCTTGGCATGGGCATCGTCGTCTCGGCCGCCGGCTATCTCGCCTTCGCGGGACGGCAAGGTCTCTTCAGCCGCCTCAAGTCGCGCGAGCGCCTCGTGGGCCTCGTCGCCGACGGTCTCGAACTCCTGTCCTATCTCCTCATCGCCGCGTTCGCCGCCGCTGCCCTCCTCCCCCTGCTCCGCTGACGCCCGCAAGGCCCCTAGCGGGCGCGGCAGGACTCGACCGCGGCCTTGAGGGCGCGGACTCCGAGCAGGGAGCAATGCTTTTTGTTCTCGGGAATGCCGCCGAGGGCCTCGACGACGTCGTCGTCCGTGATGCGCTCAGCCTCCGCGAGGGATTTCCCCTCCGCCAGGACAGTGAGCATGCTGCTTGTGGCGATGGCCCCCGGGCATCCGAAGGACTTGAAGGCGATCTTGGCGATCCTGCCCCCGCGGAGGGAGAGCCAGAGCTTTAGCTCGTCGCCGCAGCCCGGATCGCCGACGCAGGCGTAGCCGTCCGTTTCCCCGGGCTCGAGGCTTCCGACGTTGCGCGGATTCGTGAAATGGTCGACCACCTGGTCCGTATAGTAGAGGATCGGCCCCTCGTACGGCCGCTCCTCGTCCTCGGCTGCGCTCATGCTTTTCCTCCTGTATGTTCCATGGCGTATCGCGCGGCCCGAGGCCGCTCCCCGCCGTCGTGCTTGCTCGCTCGATTCGAGTCAACGTCCGACCTTACAGCTCCGTCCTGAGGCCGCAGGACAGCCAGGCCGCCTTGTCCCCCAGTTCGGCGGCCAGGGCGGCAAAGCCCCGCGGCCCCGTGCAGTGCCCGCAGAGAAGAGTCGCCGGCCTCAGTTGCGCGAGGCTCCGCGCGACGACGCCGAGCGTCTCGCGGGGGGCCTCCGCGAGGTGGAAGCCCCCCGCGACGGCCTTGAGGGCGCGGCCCGGAAAGGCGCTGAGCGCTGCGTCGACGATGGCTTCGACACCGCGGTGGGCGCAGCCCGTGACGACGCTGATCGTCCCGCCCTCAAGGACGACGAGGGAAAGCTCGTCGCGGAAGTCGTCGAGGCTCTCCTCGCCCTCCGCGATCCGCCTGAAACGGGCGGCGGGCGGTCTCACCGTCGAGGGGCTGACGGCCGGCAGGATGAACAGGCCGCCTGACAGCTCCTTGAGCTCGTCGACGTGACGCGGGGGCCCGGCGCTTTCGGGCAAGAGGGGCTCAGGCAGGCCGATGTCGCGGACGGCCACGCCGTCCCGAGAACGGCGTGGGTCATCGTAACCTCTCCCGACATAGAGGGGCGGAGCAGCCTTCCCGAGCCTCTCATACAGTGAAAAGAGCCCGCCGCCATGGTCGTAGTGTCCGTGGCTCAGGATCACTCCGTCCAGGCCGGACAGGTCGAGGCCGAGGGCCTCCGCGTTCGATGCAAGCAGCCCGTCCTGTCCCGCGTCGAAGAGGTAACGGCGTCCCCCCGCCTCGATGAGGAGGGAAAACCCGTGTTGCCCCTTAAGCCCGCGTCTGGGACAGTAATCGTCGACAAGGCTTGTTATTATCATAAGCCCATAATGCGCCGGGTTGGCCCGACTGTCAACGGGAAGGCTTAGGACGCGGTGCATTGACCATCCCGCCGCGGGAAGGAAGATTATGCCGATGAAGGAGGCCGAGATGCGCAAGAGAGTGCTCGTATGCGGGCTTCGCGCCTTGCGCGAGCTCGGCGGGATGGAAAGCCTCGGCCCGAGCCTGGTCCCCGGCAACAACCTGAAGGATATCCGCGTCGAGTAGGTGGCCGTGGCGAGACCGGAGGCCTAATCCTCCACCGCCCTTCCCCGAGGGCCCGCGGAGGCTGCGTCTTGGGCTCCGGTGAGTCATCCCGGCCCCTGCTGGCGCCGGGCCCCTTCATGGGCGGAGCGGGCCAAGGCCGC
>JAEUJG010000054.1 GCA_016794765.1 Spirochaetaceae bacterium
CCCCGAACGAACGCGCCTACAGCCAGGGCGAGGAAATAGCCAATTCGGTAACCCACGGCCTCGGCGCCCTCCTGGCCGCGGCCTCCGCGGCCCTTCTCGTTTCCAAGGCCGCGGCCAAGGCCGACGCCCTCGCCGTCCTCGCCTTCGCCCTTTTCGGCGCCAGCCTCGTCCTCCTCTTCACCGCCTCCACCGTCTACCACGCCGTCCGCGCGCCCCGGGCCAAGCGCCGCCTCGAGGTCCTCGACCATGCCTCCATCTACGCGCTGATCGCCGGCACCTACACGCCCTTCTGCCTCACCGCCTTGCGCGGGCCCCTGGGCTGGTCGCTGTTCGCCGCCGTCTGGGGCCTGGCCGCCGCGGGGATCGTCTTCAAGATCTTTTTCATCGACCGCTTCAGGCTTCTCTCCACCCTCGGCTACGTCCTCATGGGCTGGCTCGTCGTCGTCGCCCTCGGGCCCCTCAAGGCCGCCCTTTCCGGCGTCTCCGTGGCCCTCCTCGTCGCGGGCGGGATCCTCTATACCGCAGGCGCGGCCTTTTATGCGATGAAGCGGGTTCCCTGGTTCCACCCGGTCTGGCACGTCTTCGTGCTCGGCGGAGCCGCCTGCCACGTGCTCGCCGCCCTCGCCATCCTCTAACCCGGATTTCCCACAGGCAAAATCGGGCCGGGCGGCGGCCCAATCCGGTCCCGCCGCCCGCCGCCTTGCCGCGGGCCCCGCGAATCGGCATAGTTAGGCTTTGGAGGAATCCATGCCGGACAACGACCGCGAGCCTGACATCGACGATCTTATCCGCCTATCCGTCTTCTCCTCGATCGGCAAGAGCATCGTCGCCGAGCATACGATGCGCGGCGTCCTCGACCGGGTGATGGAGCAGGTCGGCTCCTTCTTCGGCCCCTCGAACTGGTCGGTCCTCCTCGTCGACGCGGACCAGGACGAACTCGTGTTCGCCCTCGTCGTCGGCCGCGCGGCGGAGGAGCTCCGCGGCAAGCGGATCAAGATCGGCGAGGGCATCGCCGGCTGGGTGGCCCGGCGCGGCGTCTCGGCCGTCGTCGAGGACGTGGAGGCCGATTCCCGCTTCGCCGAGCGCGTCGACGAGATCTCCGGCTTCGAGACCAAGAGCATCATCGCCGTGCCCCTCCGCGCCGGCGACCGCATCTTCGGCGTCATCGAACTCCTGAACCGCCTGGACGGCAAGCCCTTCTCCGCCTTCGACATGCGGGTCCTCTCCACCATCGCCGACTTCGCCGCCATCGCCATCGAGAAGTGCTATTACCTCGCCGAGGCCAAGCGCCTCTCCGAGATCGACCACCTGACGGGGCTGCTGAACCGCCGCGGCCTCGGCAAGGTCATCGAGCGCGAAACCGCGCGCCAGAAACGCTACGCGGGCAATCTCTCCGTCATCGTGGGCGACGTCGACGCCTTCAAGCGCATCAACGACGTGCACGGCCACGCGGCCGGCGACGAGGTCCTGAAGGCGGTCGCGCGCACGCTCAAGGACTGCGCCCGCGCCGCCGACTCCGTCGCCCGCTTCGGGGGCGACGAGTTCATCGTGGTCATGCCCTCAACCGGTCCGGAGGAGGCCGAGATCGCCCGCGCCCGCGTCGACGAGGCCCTGCGGCGCGTCGGCGCCGCCCATCCGGTGCCCTTCTCGGTCACCCTGGGAGCGCACAGCGCCGAGGAGGCGAATTTCGACGAGCTCTTCCGGGAATCCGACCGCGACCTCTACCGGCGCAAGACCGCCGAACCCATCGCCATCGGCGAGAACCTCCTCGCGGCCCTCGACGACGAGGCCCGGACGAGCGGCGCCGAGGGCGACTGAAGGGCCCGGCCCTCCGGCTAAAGGGAGGCCAGGAGGAACGCGAGCGCGGAACCCGCCGCGGCGAGAAGGAAGGCCGCGGCGTACATGAGGAGCACCGCGCGGCCGATGTCGCGGGGGGCCGCGGGCGCCAAACCCGCCCCGAGCCGGGGCTTTTCGAGCCGCTCGCCGCCGTAGGAGACGGGCCCGCCGAGCTCGACGCCGAGGGCGCCCGCGAAGGCCGCCTCCGGCCAGGCGGCGTTCGGACTCTCGTGCTTGCCGTGGTCCCGGAGGGCCGTCCTCCAGGCGCCGCGGGCGGCGCGGGCGCCGCCGCCCGTCACGAACGCGGCGAGGGCGATGAAGGGCAGGGCCAGGCGGGCCGGCGGCCAGTTGGCGGCGTCGTCGGAACGCGCGGCCACGCGCCCGAACAGAATGTAGCGCTCGTCCTTGTGCCCGAACATCGAATCCATCGTGTTGATCGCGCGATAGGCGAAGGCGCCGACGGGACCGAGGACGAAGGCCCAGAACATCGGAGCCATCACGCCGTCCACCGAACTCTCCGCGACGCTTTCCACCGCCGCGCGGACGATCCCCGCCTCGTCGAGCTCCGCCGTGTCCCGGCCGACGATCATCGACACGGCGCGCCGCCCTCCCGGGAGGCCCTCCGTCCGGAGGGCCCGCGCCACGCGGAGCGCGTGCGCCGCCAAGTCGCGCGGCGCCATGGAAACGTAGACGAGCCAAACGCCCGCGAACCAGCGCCCCAAGACCCGCGCCCGCTCGGCCTCCGCGCCGTCGGACCCGGCCAAGGCGGCGACCGCCCCAGCCGCCGCGGCGCCCGCCGCCGGGACAAGAAAGGCGAACCCGACCGAAGCGGCCACGAGGGCCAGCCATGCCAGGGCCCCGGCCGCCAGCTGCCCGGCCGCCCGCGGCCCGAAAAGGCGCCGCGCGGCCCGTTCGGCCAGCGCGCCGAAGGCGCCCA
>JAEUJG010000062.1 GCA_016794765.1 Spirochaetaceae bacterium
TGGCGAAGGGGGCGGCCTTGGCGGGCTGCCCACCCTTCGCGCCAAGCGTATCGCCTTCAACGAGTATGGTTGATTGAAGCCCTGGCCGCAAATCCAGTTTCGCATGGGCGAAACACCGCCGACTGCCGCGCCCCACGGCCAAGGCAGCCGTCGCGGCGGGGCGAAGGCGCGGAAGCTCGGCGCCGCGGTGGCGTGGAGGCGCGGCGGCGGAACCCCTGGAGCGGGTACTCGAGCTGGAGGTCGCAGGGTTCGAGGGCGGCGAGCCGCTCGTCGATCTCGGCGGCGGGCACGCAACCCAGGGCGGCGTAGAAGGCCTGGGTTTACTCGGCGGAATGGGCGGAGATGAACAGGCTTTCCGCGTCCCAGGTTCTCGCCTTTTCGGCGCAGGCCAGGAATCGCCGGCGGCCGCGGCCCGAACGCCGCAGGGAGCGCGAGACGTGGAGCCGCATGAGCTCCGCATGGCGCCGATTCCGGCCGAGGAGCCTCCGCGGCATCGAGGCGAAGGCGACGAGCCCGCCCGAGCGAAAGGCGCCGAGGACGAAGCCGCCGGCCACGCTAGCGCCCACCGGCCGCGTCGGCGAGGACGAAGTAGTCGAAGGTCGTCTCCGCGACGAAGCCGAGCGAGAGGTAGAGGCGATGCGCGCGCTCGTTCGTCGAGTCCACCTCGAGGACCACGCCAAAGCCGCGCGCGCGGAGGGCGGCCGCGGCCCGCGCGACGACGGCGCGTCCGATCCCCCGCCCCTGAAGCGCGGGATCGACGCAGACGCCGTTGATCGACGCGTCCGCGCCCTCGAGGCCGAACGCGCAGACGCCGACGACCGCGCCGTCCGCGCCTTTCGCGACGTACTGTTCGCGGTCGGTCGCCTCCATGTTGGCGCGGAAGTGGGCCTCCGCGGCCGCCTCGGAGTCGCCGAAGGCGGCGACGCCGATGCCCACCATCCCGGGGAGGTCCGCTTCGCGGGCGGGGGACAGCTCGAGCGGATAGGCGCCGGGCTCGGGCAGGGGGGCACCTTCGGGAAGACGCATCGCGTACTCGGTGTGCGACAGGGGCAGGCCTTTGGCCGCGGCCCAGGCCTCTCCCGGGGCGGAACCGCGGTCCACCGTCGCGAGGACCCGCCCGATGCCGAAGAGCCGGGTCTCCGCGAGGGCGGCAGAGAGGAGGCGCGAAAAGACGCCCCTGCGGCGCGCCGCCGGCGCCACCGCGGCCGCGAGCTCGGCCTCGTCCTCCCCGGGGCCGAAGAGCTGGGCGAGGCCGACGAGGCGGCCGCCCTCGCGGCAAAGGAACCAGCCGCGGAGCTCCTTGTGGAAATTGATGGAGAGCGTCGCCTGGACGCGGGAGGAGGCGCCGTCCGCGGTCTCGCAGTCGGCCAGGATGCCTTCGACCTCCGCGCGCTCGGCCTCGGAAAGGTCGAGCCGCGCCTCGATCCCCGGGTCGGCCGCGACGGCGCCTGAGGCCGCGAGGCGGCGGTAGAGGTACTTACGCTTCCCGGTCTCCGCCTCCGCGAACTCGGCGAGGCGCGTGAAGCCGCGGCGCTCGAGGAGCCGGATGGAGCGGAGGTTGCGGACGTCCACCTCGGCGTGAAGTTCGTCGGCCAGGCCCCGCCGCCCGAGCCGCTCGAGGAAGGCGCCGACGGCCGCGTCCATGCGCCCGCGGCCCCACTCGGCGGGATCGAGGAAATACGAGAGCTCCCGCTTCGATTCGTCCGAAGGGAGGGGGCCGACGCTGACGACGCCGACGAGGGAGCCGGCGCGCTCGAGGGCATAGCTCAGGCGGACGAAGTCGGGCTTGCCGTAGTTCGAGACGAGCCAGCCGACGACCTCGCCCATTTCGTCCAGGTCCTGGAAGCGGTCGGGGATGAACTCGGCGATTTCCGGCTTGGCGAGAAGGCCGAACAAGGCGGGCGCGTCGCCGGGCGCGAGCTCGCGGATCGCGAAACCGTCCAGTAGATCGATGTGCATGGGTGCTCCTTGGGTTCCGGTGATCGCGGTAGGCGCCCTGAGATCCCCGCCTTCGCAAAACCGGCCTTCAGTCGTGCAGGTCCTTCACGAGGAGGAGGCAGGGATTCGCCGGCCCCCAGATCTCGGGGATGACGTCGAGGGGAAAAAAGCCGATCGCCTCGTAGAATCGCCGCGTGCGCTCGTATTCCTCGTTCTCCCGCGAGGCGTCGAGGGTCTTCACGAGGAGGTGGCGAAGGCCGGGATGCCCGGCTCGGAGCTCGGCTTCCAGCCGCCCGACGAGGCGGCGGCCGAGGCCGCTCCGGTGCAGTTCGGGGCGGACCCCCATCACGTAGAGCTCCGCGGTGCAGGCGTTGTTCAGTTTCGCGCAGGCGAAACCGAGGGCCTCGTCGCCGCGGACGGCGGCGGCCATGAGGAACTTCCGCGATTCACGGCAATACTCCTCCACGGCCTCGGGGATGCCGAACCACTGAGGCAGCGCGGCGAGGATCGCTCCGCAGACCGCTTCGCGGGCGTCGGGGTCCTCCACGAGGGAGATGGGAATTCCCTGGTCGCTGCCGTCCATGCCCGCTCCGCCCCGGCCTGAGGTTTTGTCGAAG
>JAEUJG010000149.1 GCA_016794765.1 Spirochaetaceae bacterium
CCGCGCCGATCCGCGGGTTGGCCGGGCGAAGGTCTCTTTATTTTTTCAGGAGGCAGCATGCTTACCTACGTCCTCGTCGCCCTCGGCCTTTCCATGGACGCCTTCGCCGTCTCGGTCTCCAGCGGCATCTGCATTCCGCACATGAAGGCGCGCCACGCCTTCCGGGCCGCCTTCGCCTTCGGCCTCTTCCAGTTCCTGATGCCGATCGCCGGCTGGCTCGCGGGCTCGGCCTTCCGCGCCTACATCGAGGGCTTCGACCACTGGATCGCCTTCGCCCTCCTGGTCTTCGTCGGCGCCAAGATGCTCAAGGAATCCTTCGGGATCGAGGAGGAGACCGCCTGCGCGGATCCCTCCGCCGCCGAAGGAGCGGGCGCCGCCGCCCCGGCCGCGAAAAAGCGGAGCATCCTGGACCTGGGCGGGCTCCTCGTCCTCGCCGTCGCGACGAGCATCGACGCCCTCGCCGTCGGCCTTTCCTACAGCATGCTCGGCAATCCCATACTCCTGCCGGCCTCCATCATCGGCCTCGTCACCTTCGTCCTCTGCCTCGTCGGTTGCGAGTTCGGACGGAGGATCGGCGCCCGCTTCGAGCGCTGGGCGGAGGTTTCAGGCGGCGTCGTGCTCATCGGCATCGGCCTCAAGATCCTGATCGAGCACCTCGTCAAGTCGGTGTAGCGCCGGAACGCCCGGCCCCTAGACGCGCGCCAGGGCCCGCTCCAGATCGTCCAAGATGGCGTCCTTCTCCTCGAGGCCCACGTGGATGCGCACGAGGTTGACGCGGTCCTCGGGCACGGGCCCCGGATAGCGCACGGCGTCGGGAAAGACGAGGCTCTCGTAGCCGCCCCAGCTCACCGCGCGCTTGAAGAGCCGGAGCGCGTCGGTGAAACGGACCACGTCCGCCTTGTCCCGGGTCTTGAGCCGGAAGGAGAGGAGGCCCGAGCCGCCGCGCATCTGGCGCCGCGCCAGCTCCCGGTCGGGGTAGGAATCGAGCATCGGGTAGAGGACGCTCTCCACCTTCGGATGAACCTCGAGGGCCCCGGCGACGGCGAGGGCGTTCGCGTAGTGCACGGGCATGCGGACCTGGAGGCTTCGCATGCCGCGCAGGAGGAGCCAGGCCATCATCGGGTCGGCGACGGTGCCGAGCTGGAGGAACTCCCGCTTCTGGATGCGGTCGATGTCGGCCTTCGAGCCGACGATGACGCCCGCGACGAGGTCGCTGTGGCCGCCCAGGTACTTGCTGGCCGAATGGACGACGAGGTCGATGCCGAAATCGATCGGATTGCAGAAGATCGGCGTGGCCCAGGTGTTGTCGATGACGGTCTTGAGGCCCCGCCGTCTCGCTATGGCCGCCACGGCGCCGAGGTCCTGGAGCTTGAAGGTAAAGGTCGTCGGGCTCTCGAGGTAGATCAACCGCGTCTCCGGGCGGCAGGCCGCCTCGATCCCGGCCGGATCGCGGCCCTCCACGAAGGTGACGGACACGCCGAAGCGCCCGAGATAGTCCGTGAGGAGGGTGCGTGTCCAGGAGTAACAATCCTCTACGCAGACCACGTGGTCGCCGGATTCCACGAAGGCCATCACCGCGTGGGAAATCGCGGCCACGCCGGCCCCGACGAGCTTGGCCCGCCCGCCGTGCTCCAGGGCCGCCAACTTCTCCTCGACCAGGCTCACCGTGGGGTTCTGGCCCCTCGTGTAGAGCGAGTGATGCACCTCGTCGACGATGGCCTCGTTGAAGGAGGCGAAATCGGGAAAACAGAAGATGGAAGTCTGGAAGATCGGCGGGCTGACCGCGTTGCCGGGCAGGTCGTCCTCGCCCATGTGGTGCAGGATGTAGCTGACGCTCTCGTGTTCCATAGGCGCGCTCCTCGTCGCGGTTCCGGCCCTCGGGGGCGGAAGCGGCGGAAGGAATGATCGCCGGAGGAAGGGCCTGCGGTCAAGCGAAAGTCATAAAAGGGGGAACTTCGCGGATCCCCGCGGAGACACCGAGGAAAGAGCGGGAAGGCACGGGGAAGAAGGGACGGGAGAACAAAGGAACGGAAGCCGAAATAAACGAAGACCGATCCTCGAATTCCGTATCCCTCTTTTCCCTCGGTGCACCTCCCTTGTTTCTTCCCCGCGCTCTCCGTGGCCGATCGATGGCCGCCGCGTCGAACTTTCGCCGGCCTCAGCTCTTCAGGTCGGCGAGCCTGATCGGATGGGGAGCCGCTTCCTCGCCCTCGGACTTGCGGAGCTCCTCCAGGAGCTCGCGCCCGCGCTTGGAAAGCCGCTGGGGAATCTGGACCAGGATCTTGAGGTAGAGGTCGCCGCGCCGGCCGGAGCCGGAGGGCACGCCCTCCTCGCGGACGCGGAGCATCTTGCCGTTCTGGACTCCGGCGGGGATCGTCACCTTGATGGTCTTCTTTTCGATGGTGTCGAAGGAGACCTCGCCGCCGAGGGCGGCCATCGTGATGCCGATGGGAAGGGCGCAGTAGAGGTCGTTGCCCTGCCGCTCGAAGTACTCGTGCGGCCGGACGCGGATGAACACGTAGAGGTCGCCGGGAGGCCCGCCGTTCGGGCCCACGTCGCCCTGGCCGGGGATGACGACCCGCTTGCCGTCGTCGACGCCCGGCGGGATCGTCACCTTGATCTTCTGCTTCTTCTTCGCGAGCCCCGTACCCTCGCATTCGCGGCAGGGACGGTCGATGGTCGCCCCCTCGCCGCGGCAGGTCGGGCAGGGCTGGGCGATGGAGAAGAAGCCGGAGCTGCGCCGGACCTGGCCGGAGCCCTGGCAGGTCGGGCAGACCTTGCGGCCCGAACCGTCGGCGGAGCCGGAACCCGAGCAGGCCTTGCAGGCGTCGTGTTTGGAATAGTTGATCTCGATGGCGGTGCCGAAGACGGCGTCCTCGAAGGACAGCTCGAGGTCGTAGCGGAGGTTGGAGCCGCGGGAGACGCGCTCGCGCCCGCCGCGGCGTCCGCCGCCGCCGCCGAAGAAACTGTCGAAGATGTTGGAGAAGTCGCCGAAACCGAAGATGTCCTCGAAGTCCTTGAAGACCGAGGAGTAGTCCTGGGGTCCGCCGCCGCCGCCCATGCCCTCGACGCCGGCGAAGCCGAAGCGGTCGTAGGCGCTCCGTTTCTGTTCGTCCGCGAGGATCTCGTAGGCCTCGGTCGCTTCCTTGAAGCGCTCCTCGGCCGCGTGGTCCCCGGGATTCTTGTCCGGGTGGTTCTGGATCGCCAGGCGCCGGTACGCCTTCTTGATGTCGTCCTTGGAGGCGTCCTTCTGGACGCCCAGGACTTCGTAATAGTCTCGCTTAGCCACAGGCTTCTCCACGATTCACCACGGAGGCGCGGGGATCACGGAGACGCGCGGAGAGGCGCCGATGGACAGGATGAACATCCCGCGCCGCCGTTCCTCTCCGCAATTCGCTTCTCCTCCGCTCGTGGTCAAGCTAACGGGTTATTTCTTGTCTTCGTCGTCGACGACGCGGTAGTCCACGTCGTCCGCGGAGCCCGAGGCCGCGCCGCCGGCGGGACCGGCCTGGGGACCGGCCGCGCCGCCGAAGCCGCCCTGCGAGGGATCGAAACCGCCCGCCTGGCCCTCGCCGCCCTGGCCGGCGGCGCCCTGGGCGCCCGCGGCCTTGTAGATCTCCTCGGCCAGCTTGTAGGAAGCCTGCTTGAGGGTCTCGATCTTCTGCTTCATGAGCTCGAGATCCTGGCCCTCCATCGCCTTCTTGAGGTCGGCCATCGCGGCCTCGATGGAGGCCTTGTCCGCGGCGGAGACCTTGTCGCCGTAGTCCTTGAGGGACTTCTCGGTCTGGTACACGAGGCCGTCGGCTTCGTTCCTGACCTCGGCGCGCTCGCGCTCCTTCTTGTCCTCGGCGGCGTGGGCCTCGGCTTCCTTGACCATGCGGTCGATGTCGCCGTCGCCCAGGCCCGAAGAGGCCTCGATGCGGATCTTCTGCTCCTTGCCGGTGCCGAGGTCCTTGGCGCTGACGTGGACGATGCCGTTCGCGTCGATGTCGAAGGTGACCTCGACCTGGGGCACGCCGCGCGGCGCCGGCGGGATGCCGACGAGGTCGAAGCGTCCGAGGGTGCGGTTCTGGCCGGCCATCTCGCGCTCGCCCTGGAGGACGTGGATGGAGACCGCCGTCTGGCCGTCCGCGGCCGTGGAGAAGATCTGGCTCTTCCGGCAGGGGATGGTCGTGTTGCGGGGGATGAGCCGCGTCATCACGCCGCCCAGGGTCTCGATGCCGAGGGAGAGCGGGGTGACGTCGAGGAGGAGGACGTCCTTGACGTCGCCGCCGAGGATGCCGCCCTGGATGGCGGCGCCGACGGCGACGGCCTCGTCCGGGTTGACGCCCTTGGAGGGTTCCTTGCCGAAGAGGTCGCGGACGATCTGCTGGACCTTGGGGATTCGCGTCGAGCCGCCGACGAGGATGACCTCGTCGATCTGGGCCGCGGTGATGCCGGCGTCCGCGAGGGCCTTGGTGCAGGGGGTCTTGGAGCGCTCGAGGAGGTCGTCGATCATGCGCTCGAAGGCCGCGCGGGACAGCGTCTTCTGGAGGTGCTTGGGGCCGGAGGCGTCGGCGGTGATGAAGGGGAGGTTGACCTCGGCCTGCTGGACGTT
>JAEUJG010000209.1 GCA_016794765.1 Spirochaetaceae bacterium
CTACGTGATGGCCGGCCGCGCCCCCGGCCGCATCGCCGCGATGGTCGACACCGCCGCACGTCGCGCGGGCCCGGCCGCCCAACCTGGCGCCGCGGGCCCGGCCGCCAATCCCGCCGCGGCCTTCCGCGGAAGCCCGCGCTACTTCGAGCTCTGCGTCGAGCTCCGCCGCGCCCTCGAGTCCGCGGAGGGCTCGGCGTGACGGCCGTCCGTTCCGGCGCCGCGCGGCTGGCCCGCGCGCCCGCCGCCTCCAAGGCCCTCCGGGCCTTGGCCGCCCTCGCCGCCGTCATACTCCTCTGGGCCGCGGCCGCGGCCCTCGTCGCCAAGCCCTTCCTCCCCGCGCCCGGGCTCGTCTTCGGCCGGCTCGCCTCCCGCGTCGGCGACGGGTCCCTGGCCTTCCACACCCTGGCCTCGGCGCGCAGGATCCTCCTCGCGCTGGCCCTGGCCTCGCCCCCCGCGGCGGCCCTCGGCCTCGCGGCCGGCCGCTCGCCGCGCCTCGACGCCTTCGTCTCGCCCTTCGTCTATCTCCTCCACCCCCTGCCAAAGGTGGCCTTCCTCCCCGTCATCATGCTCTTCTTCGGGCTCGGCGACGGCGCCAAGGTCTTCCTCATCGGCCTCATCATCTTCGGCCAGATCCTGGTCGCGGCGCGCGACGCGGCGAGGGCGGTGCCCCCGGCCCTTCTCGACTCGGTCCGCTCCCTCGGCGCCGGCCGCCTCGACCTCGTGCGGCACGTCGTCTTCCCCGCCGCCCTGCCCTCCCTCCTCACCGCCCTCCGCGTCGGCCTCGGCACCGCGATCGCCGTGCTCTTCCTCGCGGAGACCTTCGCCACGGAATCGGGGCTCGGCTGGTACATCATCGACGCCTGGTCGCGGGTCGACTACGTCGACATGTACGCCGCGATAGCCGCGCTCTCCGCCTTCGGCTTCCTCTGCTTCGCCCTCGTCGACCTGGCCGAGGCGACCCTCTGCCGCTGGCGCCGCACGGACTGAAGGCCCCGGGCCGGCCGACTGGCGCCGACCCGCCCGGCGCGGCCGCATCGATTGACCAGCCAAGCCGCCGCCAGACAACGCGCGATCGGCTACCGCGCCGACGGCCAACGCTCCGTCGGCCCGGGCCCGCCGAGGGTGCCGATGCCGACGGACAGGAAGGGCGAAGGAAGCGCCGCCGACCCGAGGCCCAGGCCCGCCACCGCCCTGAGCGCGAAGCCGCGACCGACCCGCAGGGCGGCGCCGAGCCCGCCTTCCGCCAGGAGCCGCGGATCGGGACCGCGGCCGGCCTCGAAGACGGCGCCCCCGGCCAGCCTGGCCAGGAAGAAGAGGTCGGCCGGGACGACCGTGCCCAGGCGCCCGCCCCGCCAGCGCGCCTCGGCGCCGAGTCCAAGGACCGCATCCCCGGTTCCGCGCCCCGCGTCCGGGCCCATTCCGAGGAAAATACCGCCGAGCGAATGTCGCTCGGACCGCGGCATGCCTCCGCCCGTCGGCGCCAGCCATGACAGGTCGCCGGCCGCCAGGCCCGTGAGCTCCAGCGTGAGGCGGCGCGCCAGGGGAAGGGCGGCCGTGGCGCCGAGGCTCAAGCCCGCGGAGGAGACTTCCCCTCCCAAGGCGGGATCCGACCAGCGGGCGCTCGCCAGCCACGCGAAGCCGCGCTCGGGAAGGACCGCCGCGGAGCGCCGGTCCGCGGCGACGGACAGGGTCAGGCCGCCCCTCCTTTTCCCCTCGGACCAGACGAGGCCCCCGGCCGGACCGCCGTCGAGAATGGCGGTGCCGTCCACGGCCTCGTAGGACCAGCCCAGCGACAGGACGGCGCGCGGGCCGAGGGCGAGCCCGAGCCGCCCCCCGAACGCGAAGGTCCTGGTCCGCGACCGAAAGCCGGGAGCCGAGGGATCGCCCGATGGCGCGCGGGAACGCGACTCGCTCGCGCCGTAGCGCGCGAAGGGACTCAGGAAGCAGGGGCCGAAGGGCTGGAAATACTCCAGCCGCAGACCCTCGTCGCCGAACAGCGCCGCCTCCGCGACGAGGGCGGAGCCGACGCCCGTGAGACCGCCGAGATGCAGGCCCGACCGCAGCGACAGCGAGGTCTCCGCGTCGGCGCCGGCGAGGCCGCGGTATTCGAGGCCGAAGAGCAGTTCGTTGTCGGCTTCCTCGTTGGCTTCGAGCCGGAGCGAGCCCAGCGCCGCCGCCGTTTCCCCGGAGCCGCCGGCGCCGGGAAGCAGGTCGAACTTCACGAGGGCATAGTCGCCCAAGGCGTAGAGCCGGTCGATGGCCGCTTTGAGGGCCCGATCCTCGAGCCTCGCGCCGACGAGGCCCGCGAAGGCCTCTCGCGCCTTGGCCTCGTCCGCCTGGGTCGGCGCCTCGATCACTAGCCCTTGGAGCAGGGGCGGCCTCCGCATCGCGGCCCGGTTGGCCTGCCCGTCGGGCGCGGGCAGGGGCCGCTCTTTGGCGACGCGGGCCGCCAGCGCCCGGATTTCCGCCTCGGCGCTCCGCGCGCCCGCGGCGCCGCGTTCGACGATGGCGCGGGCCGAGCGGTAGCTCATGGAGGAAAAACCGGAGAGATCGGGCCTGATGAGCAGGTCGGCGCCGCCGCGCGAGCGGGCCATGTTGGCCTCGATGTAGAGCCCGAGGGTCTGGCGCGAGATGTCGACGGCCGACTCGAGGCGCTGGTCGCTCGCGGCCAGGCTTCCGCGGGACTCTACCGCGATCACGATGTCGGCGCCCATTTCCCGGGCGAGTCCGACCGGCAGGTTGTCGACGATGCCGCCGTCCACCAAGCTGCGGCCCCCGAGCTCGTAGGGCCGGAAAAGCCCGGGAATCGACATGCTCGAGCGCAGGGCCTCGGCGAGCGATCCCCCGCGGAGGACGATCCGCTCGCCCGTGAGGATATCGGCCGCGACGGCCCGGAAGGGCACTGGCAGGGCGTCGAAGTCCCGTTCGGGCAAGGCGTGGAGGGTGAGGCTCGTGAGCAGGGTCAGGATGTTTTGTCCCTCCAGGAAACCGCGCCGCAGGTGGAAGCCTTCGGCGTTGAAATCGATCCGGAGGGGATAGGAGCGGCGCAGGGAGCGTCGATACGAGCGGCCCGCGTCGCCACGGGCGTCGGAGAAGACGGCCGACCAATCCAGGCCGGCGACGAGGGCCTCCATCGCGTCGGGCGAGTAGCCGGCCGCGTAGAGGCCGCCGACGAGGGCTCCCATGCTCGTGCCGAGGACCATGTCGATGGGAATGCCCGCGCGCTCGAGCTCCCGGATCACGCCGATATGGGCCAACCCGCGGGCCGAGCCGCCCGAAAGCACGAGGGCGACCCGTGGACGGTTCGAAGCGCCGCTCCGGCCGTCGGCGGCTCCAAGCCCGTCGCCCCCCCGTTCGGCCGCCGAGGCTTTGGCCGCCTGAGGCGCGGCAGCCAGAGGTTCGGCCGCCAAGGGGAGCGCCGTCGTGAAGGCCGCCAAGGCGGCCAAGACCGCCGCGGCTAGGGGCCTGGCAGCGCTTCGGCGCCAGCCTGGGCACCGCGTCTTGGTTTCGGTTCGATTGGTCCTTGCCGAGCGGTCCGCTCCCGGCCGGGACCGCCTGCGTATCTGTTTCATGGTCAAGCTCCTGGAAACTTAACTATACACCTTATATTTTAAACTTCCCAAATTTGTTCTTTTATTGCGAACCCCCGACGAAAAAAGACCCTCCCCCGCGACGCGGAAGGAGGGTCCAAGGAGAGAGATTTCGCTCTCGCGAGCGCTTAGGAAAGCGGACCGCGGTAGCGGTTTACGCCGAGGGCGTCTAGGCGGCGGCCGTGGGTGGCGAGCCGGCGCGCGAAGCCGTCGAAATCGCGCAACGCGCGCGGAGACCAGAGCGCCTCGGCGACGGCGGCCAGGCGGGGGAAGAGCATGTACTCCGCCTGGCGGCCGAAATAGGTCATCTCGGACCAGAGGTTGGCCTGGCCGCCCTTGATCCGCGCCTCCTCCTCGGCCGAAAGGCCGGGCGGGACGGG
>JAEUJG010000218.1 GCA_016794765.1 Spirochaetaceae bacterium
CCTTCATTTTCTTCAGGCCGAGGGCGCGACTATGCGGGCCATCGCCTCGCCGATCTCGATGCCGGCGGGCGCGGCCGCGACGGCGATGCCCGCCGACGCGAGGGCGGAGGCCGCCTTGGGCCCGACCTCGGGGGCGATCACCGTCCGGCCGCCCTTCTCGGCGAGAAAGGCGGCCGCCCCCGTCCCGGCCCCGTGCTCGGAGTCGGCGCCTTCGTTCGGGAGGATCGTGTAGCTGCCGTCGCCGTGGTCGTAGAGGGCGAAGCTCTTCGCCCTGCCGAACACCTTGCCGACGGTCTTGCCGTCGTCGGTCGGAATCGCGTATTTCATGTGAACTCCTTTCATGTGTCCAGGTTAGCCGATTTGCGCCCCAGTCCGTCGATGAGGCCGCGCAGGGCCGCGACGGCGGAGCGGACGCGGCAGCCCGCCTCGCCTTCGACGTCCAGCCAGGTCTTGCCCCGCTCCTCGGCCGATCGCAGCGAGGGATCGAAGGGTATCTCTCCGGCGAGGGGAAGGCCGGCTTCGCGCAGGGCAGCGCGGGCCTCCTCGTCCATGGCCGGATCGAGCCCCGCCTTGTTGATGACGGCGACCGCCCCCCGGCGCATGGAGGCCGCGAGCTCGACGAGGCGTTTCGCGTCCCGTATCCCCGAGTGGCTCGCCTCGACGACGACGACGAGCTGCGTCCCCGAGAGCGAGGCGATCACCGGACAGCCGATTCCCGGCGGCGCGTCGACGAGGACGGCGTCCTCCGGCCCGGCGAGCTCGTCGGCCCGGTCGCGGACCTTGCGCACGAGCTTGCCGCTCGTGTCCTCCCCGGGCGCGAGCTCGGCGTGGGCGAGCCGTGCGCCGAGGCGGGAGTCGGAGACGAAGAGCTTGCCGGCCTCCTTCTCCGAGGCGACGACCGCCCCCGCGGGGCAGCGGTCCAGGCAGGCTCCGCAGCGCTCGCACAGCTCCGGAACGATGGCGTAGCCGCCCTCGCCCGGCCTCGGCCTGACGGCGCCGAACCGGCAGGTTTTGGCGCAGGCTCCGCAGGCGACGCAGGCAGCGGGATCGATCGAGAAACCCGGGCCCGCGAAGTAGGGCTCCGATTCCCGGAGCGAGGCCCCGAGGGCTATCGCGCCGTTGGCGGCGTCCACGTCGCAATCCGCGACGACGCAGGCTTTTCCGAATGAAGCGGCCAGGGCCGCGGTCATGGAGGTCTTCCCCGCGCCGCCCTTGCCGCTCGCGACCGCTATCGTCATGCCGCCCCTCCTTCCCGCGTGGGAACGCGCCCGGGGGCCTCCCCGGCCGAGGGGGCTTCCTCGCCGCGCCCCCCGATGGGCGCTCCCGGGCGTCGTGAGGCGAGCGCGGCCTCGACCGCGGTCTCGATCACGGCCTCCATGCTCTCCATGAAGGCCCGGTCTTCGTGCCAGAGCTTCCCCGCTGCCCCCGACCGCGCCCGCTCCCGGTCGAAGGCGATCCTCCCGATGACCGGGAGCCCCCGCTCGGCGCAGAAGCGATCGACATCCGCGTCGCCGAAGCCGTCCTTGTTGACGAGTACCCCCGCGGGAAGACGAAGCTCCTTGGCGAGCCCGATAGCCACGCCGATGTCGTGAAGGGAGAACTCCGTGGGCTCGGCGACGAGTACGAGGTAGTCCGCGCCCGCGAGGGCGTGGACCGCCGGGCA
>JAEUJG010000221.1 GCA_016794765.1 Spirochaetaceae bacterium
GCGCTGATACCGAGCCTCGTGCAGATGTTGTTCAACTTCCCGAGCCAGCTCGCCTACCTCCTCGGAGGCACGAGCCTGCTCATCCTCGTCGGTGTCGACCTCGACACGATGTCCCAGGTGGAGGCGCTCCTCAAGATGCACCACCACGAAGGGCTGTCGCGCAAGGGTCACATCCGCTCGAGGAACCTGTAGATCATTTCGCCGAAATGGTGTTTAATAGCGGCTTAGACCGCGAGGGGAACCCATGAAAGTCAGGACCAGCGTCAAGTGCATATGCGATAAGTGCAAGGTGATCAAGCGCCAGGGGATCGTCAGGATCATCTGCGAGAATCCCAAGCACAAGCAGAAGCAAGGCTGAGGGGAGGAAAGCTCATGGCACGCATAGCGGGAGTAGACCTCCCGAACAAGCACGTGGATATCGCGCTCACCTATATTTACGGCCTCGGCCGCACGAGCGCGAGGAAGATCTGCGAAAGCACCAAGATCGACCCCGCGAAGAAGATCAACGAGCTGTCGAACGACGAGCTCAACGAGCTTCGCAAGGTCATCGAGAACGAGTACAAGGTCGAGGGTCGTCTCCGCTCGGAGACCGCCCTCAACATCAAGCGGCTCATGGACATCGGCTGCTACCGCGGCCTCCGCCACCGCAGGGGCCTTCCCGTCAACGGCCAGCGGACCAAGACCAACGCGCGCACCCGCAAGGGCAAGCGCAAGACGGTCGCCAACAAGAAAAAGGCCTAACGGAGGGACGCTAAAGTGGCAGTCGCTAAGAAGAAGAAAGAGAAGAAGAGCGTATACGAGGGGAACGTCTACATCCAGGCGACCTTCAACAATACGATCATCACGGTCACGGACCTCAACGGCAACGCGATTTCCTGGGCGAGCTCCGGCGGCCTCGGTTTCCGCGGCGCGAAGAAGTCCACCCCCTTCGCCGCGCAGACCGTCACCGAGACGGCCGTGACGAAGGCCCTCACCGTGGGCCTCCGCGAGGTCCACGTCTACGTGAAGGGACCCGGCGTCGGCCGCGAGTCGGCCATCCGCCAGCTCGGGGCGCTCGGACTCAAGGTCCGCAGCATCAACGACGTGACGCCCATTCCCCACAACGGGTGCCGGCCGCGCAAGGCCCGGCGCATCTAAAGGAAAGGGGGAACACACAGAATGGCACGATACACCGGACCCCGCTGCAGGCAGTGCAGGGTCGAGCAGAAGAAACTTTTCCTCAAGGGCGAGCGCTGCAAGAGCGACAAGTGCCCGATCAACCGCAAGGCCCTCCCGCCCGGAAAGGCGCCGAAGTCCAGGCCCGCGAAGCAGTCGGAATACGCCGTGCAGCTCCGCGAGAAGCAGCGCCTCAAGAGGACCTACGGCCTCATGGAGACGCAGTTCCGGAACACCTTCGAGAAGGCGCTCCGCATGCCCGGGAAGACCGGCGAGAACCTTTTCGCCCTTCTCGAGCGGCGCCTCGACAACGTGGTCTACCGCCTCCGCTTCGCGACCTCCCGCTCCCAGGCGCGCCAGCTCGTCCTCCACGGCCACATCGCCGTGAACGGCAAGCGCGTCGACGTCCCCTCCTTCACCGTGAAGCCGGGCGACGCGATGGCGGTCCTCCCCAGCGGCAAGAAGATGAACATCGTCAAGGACGCTCTCCAGGAAGTCGGACGCTCCGGCGTCATGCCCTGGATCGAGGTCGACCCCGACAACATGACCGGCAAGTTCGCCGCGGTGCCCCACCGCCAGGACATCACCGACATGGCCGACATCCGCGAGCAGCTCGTCGTCGAGCTCTACTCGAAGTAAGGAGCCGAAATGGCGCGGAAGAACCTCCTCAAGGGTTTCAAGAGGCCGAAGGGCATCACGTACGAGCAGAGCGAGTCCGGCCCCGATTACGGGAAGTTCATCGCCTATCCCTTCGAGCCGGGCTACGGCACGACCGTCGGCAATACGCTGCGCCGAATCCTCCTTTCTTCGATCCAGGGCTACGCCGTATCGGCCGTGCGGATCGTCCGCTACGATCCGGACGGCGCGCAGCACATCGTCACGAGCGAGTTCGAGACCATTCCCGGCGTCGTCGAGGACACCATCGAGGTCCTCAACAACCTGAAGCAGCTGCGCCTGCGCCTCCCCAACGACGAGGAGCAGGCGACCTTCCTCTACGAGATCAAGGGTCCCTGCGACCTTGACGGCTCCGTCTTCGCCAAGGACAAGCCGCTCGAGGTGCTCAATCCCGGGATCAAGATCGCGACCCTCATGGAGGACGCCAAGCTCGACGTCGAGGTCCAGGTGGACCTCGGCCGCGGCTACGTCCCCTCCGAGGTCAACGAGAAGTACGTCGAGGTCGTAGGGACCATCCCCATGGACGCGATCTTCTCGCCGGTCAGGAAGGTGAAGTACTCGGTCGAGCCGACCCGCGTCGGCCAGCGCTCGGACTACGACAAGCTCGTGCTCGAGATCTGGACGGACGGGACGGTTCGCCCCGAGGACGCCCTCGCCGAGGCCGCCAAGATCGCCAAGGACCACTTCGCCATCTTCGTCAACTTCGACGAGGGCGAGGCCGGCGGCGACGAGGAGAGCGACGAGATCGAAGAGCGGGTCAGGCAGATCCTGAACACGCCCGTCGAGGAGCTGGAGCTTTCCGTCCGCTCGTCGAACTGCCTCAAGAACGCGAACATCAAGACGATAGGCGACCTCACGAGGAAGACCGAGGACGACATCGCCAAGACGAGGAACTTCGGCAAGAAGTCGCTCCAGGAGATCAAGGACAAGCTCAAGGAGTGGAACCTCGCGCTCGGGATGACGGACTACTCCGCCCTCCGGAACTACCTGAAACTCTCCATGAAGAAGGAAGAGACCGATGAAGCATAAGATCGGATTCAACAAGCTGAACCGGGTCCCGGCGCACCGCAAGGCCCTTCTCCGCAACATGTCGACCGTGCTCTTCAAGCACGAGCGCATCGTTACCACGCGGGCGAAGGCCAAGGAAGTCCGCCGCGAGGCCGAGAAGATGATCACCCGCGCGAAGGAGGACTCCGTCCACAATCGCCGCGTGGTGGGCCGGAAGATCACCGACGAGGCCATCCTCGCCAAGCTCTTCACGGACATCGGACCGCGCTTCAAGGAGCGGAACGGCGGCTACACCCGCATTCTCCGCCTCGGGGAGCGCCAGCACGACGCGGCCGACATGGTCGTCCTCGAGCTCGTCGATCGCAAGGAAGACGACAAGAAGGCCAAGCGCGACGAGCGCAAGGCCGAGAAGAAGGCCAAGGCCGCGAAGAAGGCCGAGTAAGGCCCTCGTAAGGAGATAACCATGTCCAAGGCGCACCGCGGTAAGGGCATTCGTGAGCTCTTCGCCCGTGGACGGGGAACCTGCCCCGTTTGCAAGCGCGAAGGCGTGAAGGTCGTCTACGAGCAGGAGATCGAGGGCAAGAAGCTCAAGATCTGCAAGACCTGCAAGGCGACCCTCGCCAACAAGAAATAGGCGAAAGCCCAGTACCGGCACACCGGCCTTCGGCGACGAAGGACCGGACGAGAAAGGTCCCCGAAAACGGGGACCTTTTCGTTTTTCCGGATAAAATAAGCCCGTATAGACGACAAAAACGATTGAGTACGGCCAAAATCGGGGTATAATGAAAGGTGGACGATTATCGTTATAAGATAAAGTAATAAGGTGGTTCACCGTGTCGCGGAGGAGCTGTCTTCTGGGGGCCGTCGTGGCCATGGCCGCCGCCGTGGCGGCCGGAGCGCAGGAATTCTCGGTTCGGGCTTCGCCGGAAGCCTCGATACCCTTCGGCGCCGACGCCGCGGTCTTCAAGGCGGGCGCCGGCGCCTCCTTCAGGGCCGAGGTCGAACTCTTCGGCTTCCTGTCGCCTTCGCTCGAAGCGGGCCTTGTTTCCTGCCAACGCCAAGGCTTCACCGAGGGACTCCTCCTCACGAGGGGAGGGGCGGGCCTCGGCGTGGTCGCCTATCCCTTGCCGCGGATCAAGCTGCGCGCCGGCGGCTCCGCCGGCCTCTACTCAATGACCTATGACAACGTTTCCCGCGCCGACCTTTTCTGGCGCGCCGGCGGCGAGGTCGGCTACCGCTTTTCGCCCGGATTTTCGCTTTCCCTCGGCGGGTATTATACCACCCACCAACAGCATACGCCGAGCTTCGGCCTCCTCGAACCCCTGTACCGAAGCCTGGACATTTCCCTGACGGCGGAGGTCGCCTTGAGCCTCCTCGGCGAGCGGAGCTCGGGCGTCGCCGTTTCGGGAGCCCAGTCGTCTTCCGTCTTCCCGATCCGCTACGCTTCCTACGCCGCCGAGACCATCGGCGCCATCAGCGTCGAAAACAAGGAGCAGGCGGAGATCCGCGACGTCGAGGTCTGGTTCAGCGCCGGTTCCTACGGCCCCGGTCCCGTCCTCTGCGGCAAGATCCCCTATCTCGGCCGCGGCAAGAGCGCGGAGCTGCCCTTGCGGGCCGCCCTGGGCGAGGGACTCCTCTCCTTCACCGAAAACACGAAGATCCAGGGCGAGGTCCAGGTCCGCTACCGCCTCCTTGACGCCAAGATGGAGGCCAAGCGCACCTATCCGCTCGCGGTCCTCCACCGGAACTCCCTGACCTGGGAAGACGGCCGAGCGATCGCGGCCTTCGTCTCGCCGAACGATCCCGCCGTCCTCGACCTGTCCAAGTACGTCGCCGGCCTCGTGCGCGAACGGATCCGTCCCGAGATCGACAAGAACCTCCAATACGCGATGGGCCTCTTCGAGGGACTCCGCCTGGCCGGCATCGTCCGGCAGGTCGATCCCTCCAGCCCCTACGCCGCGACCCGGAAGGATCCGCGCGCCCTCGATTACCTCCAGTACCCCTTCCAGACCCTCGCCTACAAGGGCGGCGACACGGACGACCTGGCCGTCCTGTACGCCGCCGTCCTCGAGTCGGTCGGCATCCCCGCGGCCCTCGTCGCCTTGGAGGACGAGGTCCTGGTCGGCGTGGAGCTCGAGACGGGGGAGGCCGAGGCGCGGAGCCTCTTCGTGAATCCGGGCGACGCCGCGATAGCCGGCGGCAAGGCCTGGGCCTTCATCGCGCCGAGCCTCCTCAGGGAGGGCTTCCTCCGCGCCTGGCAGGTCGGCTCCCAGCGCTGGGCCGCGGCGAAAGGCGCCGGCGCCCTCATGCCGCTGGCGGAGGGCTGGAAGGCCTTTCCGCCGGTGGGCATCCCCGGCGCGGACTATCGCGCG
>JAEUJG010000226.1 GCA_016794765.1 Spirochaetaceae bacterium
GGCCCGGCGGCTCCGGCCCGGGCGGCGGCGGCTCTGTCGGCGGTCCCGTCAGCCCCGGCGTTTACGGCGGCGGTCCCGGCAGGCCCGGCGGCTACGGCGGCGGTCCCGGCAGGCCCGGCGGCTACGGCGGCGGTCCCGGACGTCCGGGCGGCCCCGGCAGGCCCGGCGGTCCCGGCGGCTCCACGATGGGAGCCGGCACCGGCAAGACCGCCATGCGCAAGCCGATCCGCGGCAAGAAGCCCGCGTACACCAAGCGCGAGGAAGAGGCCGAGAAGGCGCTCAGGCTGAAGAAGAAGCAAGAAGCCCAGGCGATGGCGATCCCCAAGGAGATCGACATCATGGAGACCATTTCCGTCTCCGACCTGGCCAAGAAGATGAACCTGAAGCCGGCGGACCTCATCGCCAACCTCATGAAGCTCGGCGTCATGGCGACGATCAACCAGAAGATCGACGCCGACACCGCGACGATCCTCGCCGGCGAGTACGGCTGCGAGGTCCACATCGTCTCCCTCTACGACGAAACCGTCATAGAGAAGACCGAGGACCTCCCCGGCCAGCTCATCCATCGCGCCCCGGTCGTCACCGTCATGGGTCACGTCGACCACGGAAAGACCAAGCTCCTCGACGCCATCCGCAAGACCGACGTCGTCGCCGGCGAGTTCGGCGGCATCACGCAGCACATCGGCGCCTACCAGGTCGAGACGCCCAAGGGCAAGATCACCTTCCTCGACACCCCCGGCCACGCGGCCTTCACCAAGATGCGCGCCCGCGGCGCCCAGGTCACGGACATCGTCGTCCTGGTCGTCGCCGCCGACGACGGCGTCATGCCCCAGACCAGGGAGGCCATCGACCACGCCAAGGCGGCCAACCTGCCCATCATCGTCGCCGTCAACAAGATCGACCTCCCCGAGGCCAATCCGGACCGCGTCATGTCGCAGCTCGCCGACCTCGGGCTCACGCCCGAAGCCTGGGGCGGCACGACGATGTTCTGCCAGATTTCCGCGCTCCAGAAGCGCGGCATTCCCGAGCTCCTCGACGCCATCCTCCTCCAGGCGGAGATCCTCGAGCTCACCGCGAACTACGACCGCAACGCGGAGGCGAAGGTCGTGGAGTCCCGCATCGACCAGGGCCGCGGCATCGTGGCCACGATCATCGTGGAGCGCGGCACCCTGCGCATCGGCGACTCCTTCGCCGCCGGCATCTACGCCGGCAAGGTCCGCGCGCTCTTCAACGACAAGGGCGAACGGATCGAAGAGGCCGGTCCCTCCACCCCCGTCGAGGTCATCGGTTTCGAGGGTCTTCCCAACGCCGGCGATCCCTTCGAGGTCGTCGACGACGAGAAGTTCGCCCGCCAGATCTCCGACAAGCGGCAGGAGCTCAAGAAGTACGAGGAAGCCAAGAACGTCAAGAAGGTCACCCTCGACAACCTCTACAGCACCATCCAGGCCGGCGACGTCCAGGAGCTCAAGGTCATCATCAAGGGCGACGTCCAAGGTTCCGTCGAAGCGCTCAAGGGCCTGCTCGAGAAGCTCTCCACGCCCGAGGTCCGCCTCAACGTGCTGCGCTCCGCGGCCGGTACGATCACCGAGGACGACGTCATGATGGCCTCCGCCTCGGAAGCCATCATCATCGGCTTCAACGTCCGTCCGAGCCCGGCGGCCAAGCTGCTCGCCGACCGCGAAAAGGTCGACATCCGCAAGTACAACATCATCTACCGTGCCGAGGAAGAGATCCGCAAGGCCATGGAAGGCATGCTCGCCCCCGAGCTCCAGGAAAAGGAGATCGGCCAGGTCGAGGTCCGCGAGACCTTCCAGGTGCCCAAGGTCGGCATCGTCGCCGGTTGTTTCGTCCTCGAGGGCTCGGTCCGCAGGAACTGCAAGGTCCGCGTCATCCGCGAGGGCGTCGAGATCCACCAGGGCAAGATCAACTCGCTCAAGCGCTTCAAGGACGACGCCAAGGAAGTCGCGGCCGGCTACGAGTGCGGCATCGGCATCGAGGGCCTCACGGACGTGAAGGCCGGAGATACCCTGGAGATCTACGAGATGATCGAGATCGCCCGCACCCTCTCGGCGCCTTCGGGTTCCGGTTCTGGAAAGGCCGATGGACGCGATAAGGCATAAGAAGCTCGAGGAGCAGCTCCGCGAGGAGATCGCCTCCCTCATCCTTTCCGGCGAGGTCAAGGATCCCCGCGTCGGCCCCTTCGTCTCGGTCACCCGGGTCGAGGCCGCGCGGGATCTTTCCGCCGCCAAGGTCTTCGTCTCCATCTTCGCCCTTGTCTCGGACGAGGTTCCCGCGGCCCCCGCGGGAGCCTCCGCCGGACAGGGCAAGTCTCCGGTGGACGAGGAGAGCGCCCGGCTCGACCGCGCGGCCGAAGGCCTGAACCGGGCCGCCGGCTACATCCAGGCCCAGGTGGGCAAGCGCCTCCGGACGCGGCTCACGCCCAAGCTCGTCTTCGTCGCCGACCACGGCATCAAAGAGGGCTTCGAGCTCAACGAGAGGATCAAGGGCCTTTTTACGTGAAACGGTTCTCGGGTCTCGCGGCGATTCGCAAGCCCGCGGGCCTTACCTCCTTCCAGGCCCTCGGGCCCATCAAAAGAAAACTCGGCTCCGGCAAGGTCGGGCACGCGGGAACCCTGGATCGCTTCGCGACGGGGCTCCTCGTGGTCATGGCCGGCGGCTATTCGCGGCTCGCTCCCTACTTCACCGCCCTCGACAAGCGCTATCTCGCCCTCGTCCGCTTCGGCGCGGAGACCGCGACCCTCGATCCCGAGGGCGCCGTCGTCGCCGAGGCGCCGCCTCCGAGCCTGGTCGCCTTGGAGGCGGCCTTGCCCGCCTTCCGCGGCCCCATACTCCAGCGACCGCCCGCCTATTCGGCCCTCCACATCGACGGAAAGCGCGCCTACGAGCGCGTCCTCGCCGGCGAGGAGCCCGAGATGAAGCCCCGCCCCGTCGTCATCCACGAGCTCGAGCTCCTTTCCTACGACGGCCGCGACGCCCTCATCGCCGTCCGCTGTTCCTCGGGCACCTACATCCGCTCGCTTGCCCGGGACCTCGCCCTGGCCGTCGGCTCCCGCGCCAGCCTGGCAGAGCTCGAGCGCGGCGCCATCGGGCCCATCCTCCTCGAAGGCGCGGTGCTCCCCGCCGATTTTTCTCCGGAAGGCGACCTCCGCTTCCTCGACCCGGCGATGGCGGCCGCCTTGGGCTTGCGTCCGCGCCGCCTCGAGGACCGCTTCCTCCGCGCCTTCCGCAACGGCGGCGCCATCGAATCCGCCTCCCTCGCGGCCATCGAGGACCTCGCCGCCGCGGAGTCCGGCCCCGAGTCGGCGGTCTTTTCCGAATCGGGCGAGTTCCTCGGCCTCGTCCGCGAAAGGCCGCGTTGCCTCGAATATCGCTTCGTGCTCGGAGGCGAGTCGTGAAGACGATACCCTGGGAGGAATTCCTCGCCGGCCATCACGCCGACAAGCCCCTCGCCGCCACGATAGGCGTCTTCGACGGCCTCCATCTCGGCCATCGCCGGCTCATCGGCAAGGTCCTGGCCCGCAAGGACTCCCACCGCACGGCGGCCTTCAGTTTCGCCGAGAATCCCAAGAAGCTCCTCCGCCCCGCGAGCTATCACGGGGACCTCGCGAGCCTCCCGGAGAAGGTAGCCGGCTTCGCCTCCCTCGGCCTCGATCTCTGCGTCCTGATTGACTTTTCCGGGAATTTCAGTAAACTGGCGGGAAGGGATTTCCTGTCCCTGCTACGGGATCGCGGTTGCCTTTCCTACTTCGCGGTGGGATCGAATTTCCGTTGCGGACATCGGCTCGACACC
>JAEUJG010000268.1 GCA_016794765.1 Spirochaetaceae bacterium
GAACTTCTTCACGCCCCAGAGCTTGGGGAGGAAGACGAGGCCGAGGGCGAAGAGGACGCCGGTGACGGCGAGGCCGACGACGGCGTTCATGAAAATTCCCGCCAGCACGAGGCCGACCGCGCAGCAGATCGCCACGAACACGGAGTAGGGCATCTGCGTCGCGACGTGCTCGAGGTGGGGACAATTCGCGCCCGTGGAGGAGAGGATGGTCGTGTCGGAGATCGGCGAGCAGTGGTCGCCGAAGACCGCGCCGCCCATGACGGAGGCCACGGGGATGAGGGTCGCGTTGATGAGCGCGTCGCCGGAAAGGCCGGCCTTGTTGCCGAGGGCGACGGCGATGGGCATCGCGATCGGGATCATGATGGCCATCGTGCCCCAGCTCGTGCCGGTCGCGAAGGAGATCACGCAGGAGATGAGGAAGACGACGAGGGGCAGGAGCCAGAGGGGGAAGCCGCCGTTGACGACGGCCTGGGAGAGGAAGTTGGCGAGGCCGACGCCGCCGTCCGCGGGCGCCTTCTTGATGATGAAGCCGATGGACCAGGCCATGGTCAGGATGACGATGGCGGGCACCATGGACTTGAGGCCGTCGACGATCGCCTCGGCGCTCTTGCCGATGTTCATGAGCCGGCGGGCCATGAAGTAGACGTAGGAGAAGACGATCGTGAAGATGATCGCGTAGAACAGCGCCTTGGAGGCGTCGGTGTTGTTGAAGGCCTCGCCGAGGGGCACGGAGGCGATCGCGGCGGCGAGGGTGGCGACTTGGCCTTCGTCGGCGCCGACCTTGCCCATCCAGGTGGTCATCGGGAAGAAGAAGACGGCGCTGGCGACGAGGATGACGAGGGGCACGACGAAGTCGAACCACTTGGCCTTGAGGTCCTCGCAGGCGCTGTCCATCTTGCCGGCGACGAGGCCGTACTTCTTCTCGTCGTAGAGGGCGATGCCTTCCATGGCGCGGGCCTCGGAGCGGGCCATCGGGCCGAAGTCGCGTCCCTTGAGGGCGACGAAGGCGACCATGAGGATCGCGAAGATCGCGTAGAGGTTGTAGGGGATCGCGCGGATGAAGTACTCGAACTCGCCGATGCCGAGGGTGTCGAAGCCCTGGGAGGACTTGGTGTAGGACATCACGGTGATGACCCAGCTCGAGATCGGGGCGAGGATGCAGACGGGCGCCGCGGTCGAGTCGAGGATGTAGGCGAGCTTGGCGCGGCTGATCTTCTTCTCGTCGCAGACGGGCTTCATGCAGGCGCCGATCGTGAGGCTGTTGAAGTAGTCGTCGATGAAGATGAGGATGCCGAAGATCCAGGTGAAGATGAGGACGCCGGTGCGGGACTTGAGCTTGGAGGCCGCCCACTTGCCGAAGGCGAGGGCCGCGCCGGTCTTGTTCCACATGCCGACGAGGGCGCCGAGGAGCATGCAGAAGAGGATGATGCGGATGTTCCAGCCGTCAGCGAGCATGCTGGCGAGGAGGTCGGTGAGCTTGATGAGGGCGAAGTAGGGATTGCCGCCCGCTACGATCAGGGTGCCCGACAGGATGCCGAGGAAGAGGGAGATGATGACGTCCTTAGTCCAAATGGCGAGGACGACCGTGAGTATCGGCGGGATGAGCGCCAAAAGGCCGAAGTGTTCCATAAAGAATTCGCCTCCTTGTGGTGAATGGGAACCGTTCCCCAGTTTGACGCCTACTCGGGGATAATGCAACCTTTTTTTAACGGGCGGTCGGCGGCGCGGGCGCGGGCGCGGGGGCGGTCGGCGGCGCGGGCATGGCGGCGCGGCGGCTATGGCGGCGCGGCGGCTATGGCGGGGTGGAGGCTATGGCGGGGTGGAGGCGGCGGCGCGGGCATGGCGGCGCAGCGGCTATGGCGGGGTGGAGGCGGCTGAGCCCTACGCCGTTAAAGAAAAGCCCCGGGGCGCCGGCGGCGCCGGGCT
>JAEUJG010000274.1 GCA_016794765.1 Spirochaetaceae bacterium
TCCTCGTCCTCCTCGTCGCCTGCGACCTCAGGGCCCTGAGCCTGCCCGGGGCCTTCGCCGGCGTCGAGTACCTCTTCAAGCCGGATCTCGGCAAACTCGGGCCCGAGGTCCTGCTCGCCGCCCTCGGCCTCGCCTTTTTCAAGCTCTCCCTCGGCATGGGCACGATGACGACCTACGGGTCCTACCTGCCCGACGCCACGAGGATCGTCCCCAACGCGGCCCGCGTCGCCCTCGCGGACACGGCGGTCTCCCTCCTCGCGGGCCTCGCGATCTTCCCGGCGGTCTTCGCCTTCGGCGGCGAGCCGACCGGCGGCCCGGGCCTCCTCTTCAACACGATACCGCTCATCTTCTCAAAGATGCCCGCCGGCGGGATCTTCACGGCGCTCTTCTTCGTCCTGGCCTCCATCGCCACGATCGGGGCGATGGTGAGCCTCATGGAGGTGCCGGTGGCTTGGCTGGCGGAAAAGGGCAGGCTGTCGCGGAAGGCCGCGGCCGCCGCGACGGGCGGCGCGATGTTCGCCCTGGGCATCCTCGCGACGCTGTCGCAAAGCCCGGTCTTGGGAGAAGCGAAGCTCTTCGGCAAGAACTTCTTCGACCTCTTCGACTTTGTCTCCTCGAACCTCATCCTGCCCATCGGCGGGCTGGCGATCGCCCTCGTCGCGGGCTGGTTCATGGCCAAGGGCGAACTCGCCGAGGAGCTCGGCAAGGGGTACGCGGAACGGCCGCGCCACATCGGCGCCCTGGTCGCCCTCGTGAAATTCGCGGCGCCCGTCCTGATCCTCGCGATCCTGCTGAACGGCCTCGGAGTGATTCGCCTTTAGGCGCCTGAGTCCTTCGCGTCGAGGTATTTTTTCAAGGCGGCGTCGTCGATGTAGCCGAGTTCGATGGCGATCTCTCCGAAGACCCGAGGCTCGTCCTCGCGTCGCTGGATCGCGAGGACTTCCTTGACCTGCGCCTCCGTCATGGCGCCTATTCTCACGAGAAAATCGCCGATCCGCTCCGACATCACGCCCTCCCGCGGCCCCGTGGCCTGTCCTCGCCCTAAAGATACTCGAGCCGGCGGTCCGACGCCAGCGAAAAACGAGGCCAAGCCCGCGGCCAGGAGACCTTGCGGCACCGCGGCCCGGCGACCCGCGGCGGCGCGGCGCCGCGCGGCCGCGCGACCTCGAGGCCGCGCGGCGGGCGGGGGGCCGGCTAGACGAGGAGGGAGGCGAGCTTCTCCCGGAGGAACTCGCTCTTCTCCTTGAGGCCGATGGCGCCGGTCTTGATGGCGAGGACGTTGGGCCGGTGCGGGTCGAGCTTGATGCGGCCGCCCGACTCGCGGATGAGCCGCAGGACCCGCTCCACGGAGACCTTGGCTACCTTGGAGAACTCGACGATGACGATGCCGCCGCGCTCGCGGAGGCTGGCGATGGAGAGCTTCCGGCAGATGACGCGGATCTCCGCGAGCGCGAGGAGGCTCTCCGCCTCCTCGGGCAGGGGGCCGAAGCGGTCGAGGAGCTCGGCGCGCAGGGCTTCGAGGTCCTCGTCCGTGAAGATGGAGGCGATCTTCTTGTAGACCTCCATCTTGAGGGTCGGCATGGAGATGTACTCGTCGGGGATGTAGCCCTTGTATTCGAGCTCGAGGTAGGTCTCCTCCTCCGGCTGCCACTTCTCGTCGGAGAGCCGCGCCACGGCCTCGTCGAGGAGGCGGAGGTAGAGGTCGAAGCCGACGGAGTAGATGTCGCCCGACTGCTCGCGGCCGAGGAGGTTGCCCGCGCCGCGGACCTCGAGGTCCTTCATCGCGATCTTGAAGCCGGAGCCGAGCTCGGTGAAGTCGGAGATGATCTGCAGGCGCTTCATCGCGAGTTCGGACAACGCGCGCTTGTCGGGGTAGAAGAGGTAGGCGTAGGCGAGCCGGTCGGAGCGGCCGACGCGGCCGCGCAGCTGGTAGAGCTGGGAGATGCCGTACATGTCCGCGCGGTCGATGACGATCGTGTTGACGTTCGGGATGTCGATGCCGTTCTCGATGATGGTGGTCGAGACGAGGACCTGGAAGCCGCCGTGGATGAAGCGGTGCATGATGTCCTCGAGCTCGGTCGGATCCATCTGGCCGTGGGCCGTCTCCACGAGGACCTCGGGCACGATGCCCGCGAGGAAGGTGCGGACCTCGTCCAGGCTTTCGATGCGGTTGTGGAGGTAGAAGATCTGCCCGCCGCGCGCGATCTCGCGCCGGATCGCCTCGGCCACGATCTCGGGGTTGAACTCCTCCACGATCGTCTCTATCGGCAGGCGGGTCGAGGGCGGGGTCTGGAGGACCGACATGTCGCGGATCTTGAGGAGCGACATGTGGAGGGTCCGCGGGATCGGCGTGGCCGTCAGCGTGAGGGAGTCGACGGTGGCGCGCATCTCCTTGAGCCGCTCCTTGTCCTTGACGCCGAAGCGCTGCTCCTCGTCGACGACGATGAGCCCGAGGTCCTTCCACTCGAGGTCCTTCTGGAGGAGGCGGTGGGTGCCGATGACGAGGTCGATCTTGCCCTCGCGCA
>JAEUJG010000288.1 GCA_016794765.1 Spirochaetaceae bacterium
GGCGATGCCCGCGCCGCCCGAAGCGACGTAGACGGTCGTCGCGCCCGAGGCCGTATGGGAGCGGACGCGGGAGGCGGTGACCGGCAGGGTAACGCTCGAAAGCCGCTCCGACTCGGGGGGCAAGGGCACGGTCTGCGCGCCGTTGGCGGCGCTCAAGGATGCTCCCGCCACGTTGGCGCGGACGCGATAGTAGTACCAATGCCCATCGGTCACGGCGCCGTCCACATGGCTCGTGCCCGAAACGGTGCCCGCGAGGTTTTCGAAGACGCCGGCGGGATTGTCCACGGCGCGGTAGATCTCGTACTCGGTGACGCCCTCCACGGCGTCCCACTCGAGGCGGATCTCGCCGTACGCGCCCGCGACCAGGGGCGCGAGGGTGAGGGAGGACTGCGGCAGGGCCTTCACGAAGCCCGACCAGTAGCTTGCCGAGGCGGTCGTCGCCTTGAGCAGGAAGGTATGGAGGAGGGCGTTCGGCAGGCCGGAGAGGTCGTAGCCCGTCGCGCCCGCGCCCAGGGATACCTGGCCGGGCGAGTTCACCGTCGGCGTCGAACTGCCCGTCGCCCAGTAGACCGTGTAGCCCGTGGCTCCGGCCACCGGCTCCCAGGAAAGACTCACGGACTTGCTCGAGGCCGCGGCGGTGAAGGAGGAGAGGGAGCTCGCCCCCGGCGCGAGGGAAACGCCCGCCTTGGCCACGTTGCCGTTCCAGTCCACCGCTTCCACCGCGACGGCAAGGGGGCCGGAGAAGGCGACGGTGTCCACCGAGAACTGGAAGGCGCCGCCCGCCCCGATGGCGGCCTCGCCGGAAGCCAGGAGACCCAAGGCCCCGGAGACCGTATACCGGATCGCCGCGAGACTTCCGTCGTCGGAGGCCTGGCCCTGGACGACGAGGGTCTGCGCGTAGGCCGAGCCTTCGGTCGGGGAAAGGATGGACAGGGTCGGCAGGGAGCGGTCGGTCATGCGGGAGGCGACGCTGCCGTCGATCGGCTGGGGACAGGCGGCGAGGAAGAGGGACGAGGCCAAGACTCCGAGAGCCAAGGCCAGGCGGAAGGGCGAACGCTGTATCATGGCTCATCCTCCGTGCCGGCGACAAAGAGCACGCGCCCCTCGGCGCCCGCGTCCGCGGCCCGTCCCGTCGTCGCCGCGCCGACGGCGGCGCCCGCCAGGGCGAGGGCCCGCTCGGGATCGAGCTTCTCCGCCTGCGCGAGGGCCAGGCGGGCCTGGTCGCCCCGGCCCGCCGCCGTATAGGCGCGGGAGAGATTCACGTACACGACGAAGGAGGCGGAGGCCGCCGCCTTGGGCCCGGCGGCGAGGAGAGCGGTCTGGGCCTGGCGATAGGCGCCGATGGCCTTCTCGTAGTCCTTGCGGAGATAGCTGACGTTCCCCAGGTTGACGAGGGCCGAGACATACTTGGGATCGATCTTCACGGCGCGGGAAAGGGCGTCTTCCGCCTCGCGATAGCGGGCGAGCTGGGCCGCCACGATGCCGAGGCGGTTGTAGTCGCGCTTCTGCCCCGACTTGTCCGCGGCCGACTTGAGCGACTTGAGGACGAGGTCGGCGTGGCGAGAAAGGTCGGTAGTGAGGAGCTCGACCGCCGCCGCGGCCTTGCCGTACTGGAGCCCAAGGTCGCGCTCCTCGAGGGCGACAGGACCGAAGAGCTTCTGCGCTTCCCGCGTCTTGTAGAAGGAGCGGTTCGCCTCGTTGTTCCGCCAGAGCTCGGCGGCCTTGGCCCAGGCGTCCAGGAAGGTCGCCGTCCGGCCGAGGAGGGTGACCTCGACGGGGATCCAAAGCTCGCCGTCCACGGGGATCGTCATCGAGCGGTCGGGATGGACCTCGGCGAAGGCCTCGGCGGGCATCTTCGTGTTCACCGCCGGAAAGATGTGGCCCGGCGTCGCGATGAAACCCGACTCCACGTTGCGCGTCTCAAGGAGGCTCGCGAAGAGCACCGTGAGGTCGTCGCAGTCGCCGTAGCTTCGCTTGAGCGTCTCCCGCGCCAGGTTGACGGCGTCCACCGCCTCGGCCTTGCCCTGGGCCTTCGTGAAGGGCGTGGCCGCGTCCTCCTGGTAGAGGAGATCGAGTTCCCGGAGGCCGGAATAGATTTGCATCGCGTACTGGAGGGGCTTGCCGTAGTCCGGCAGTTCCTCCTCCTTGAAGACGCGGGAAAGATAGGCGGTATAGTTCTTGAGGGCGCTGTCCTGCGGGGTGATGAAGGCGGCCACCTTGCGGTCGTCGCTCCAGGAAATCGCGCGCCGGTCCTCGAGGCGGTAGGAGACGCTCTGCCGCTGTTCGGCGGGCCTGCCGCGGAGGCGGTAGCTCACGATGATCTCGCCGGTCAGCGCCTGGGAGCCCTCGACCTGGAAGACCTGGCGGTTGAAGACCGCGCGCACCGGCACCTCGACGCTTTCCCGGGCCCCGATGGAGGGCAGGGACAGGGAAACCGTCGGCGAATCCATGAAGCCCTTCTGGTAGAAGGACACCTCGACGTTCTGGAGGGGCTGCCGGTCCTCGTTGACAAGGCGGACCGAGCCCAGTGCGTTCTCGTCGTAGAAGCTCTTCATCGCCGGGAACACGGAAGGGATCTTCACCTGCTCGAAGCGGAGGCTCCTGATGATCGACCGGGCGGAGTCGGGATCCTCGCCGAAGCGGAAACTCCCCGAAACGCCGACCGAGGCGTAGAAGCCGTCCAAGGTGGAAAGCGGAACGAGGGAACGCTGCCAGCGGATCCGCGGCGCCAAGATGACGGAAAAGGAATAGGAGGGATCGAGGCCTATCCTGAGCCCGGCCTCGGCGAGGAGATAGGGAGCCCCGACGGGACCCCCGGGCACCGCCGAAGGGAAAACCGCCTCGGCGCCGCCGAGCGCCAGGTCCACGCCGCCTTCGAAGTTCTTGGAAAAGCGGCTCGACCAGGCCAATCCGAGGAGGCCGTAGTATTGGCGGTGGTCCCAGGCGGTCGGCGCGGCGGGATCGAGGGAGTCGAAGTTGACGAGGCCCGCGCGCAGGAAGGGCTGGAGACGGGGCTCGGAGGAGAGCGGCAGGACGGCGAAGCCCGACACGTCCAGGATGTTGAACTGGCCGCTTAGGGAAGCCAGCGGTGAAAGGTTCCGGTACTCAAGGCCGATGCCGACGGGAAAGCGGTAGTACTGGTCGAGGCCGGCGCCGCCCTGGGCGGAAAGCCCGGATAGGGACAAGCCGAAAACCAAGGCAAAGAAAACCGCCCCTTTTCTCATGCCCCCTCCTCGTAGATTACTAAAGTAATATACTACCTAAAGCCCTTGATTCCGACTGATTGTGCGGTTTTTGTCCTGACCTCTACCCCAGCCTCGCTTCCGCCTCGGCCCCCGGGCTAGCCATCAGGCTCTTGTCTGGGAGCCGGAATCTGAGTATTATTCGATTACCGAATTATTCCGAGGAGGAATGATACGAAATCCGAACTAACAGGCCGCCTCATCGCCCTCTTCGACGCGAAACGCCACTATCACCGAGCCACCTCGGGCCTCAAGACCGTGCCGATGCGGGTGCTCGAGCGCATCGCGGAGAAGGGAGAAATCCAGACCCTCGACCTCGCCAAGGCGGCCGACCTCGCGCCGGCCACCCTGATCGGCGTCCTCGACGACCTCGAAGCGCGCGGCCACCTCCGGCGCACGCGCTCGACGGAGGACAAGCGGGTCGTCCTCGTCAGCCTCACGCCGACCGGCGCCGGACTTGTCGCCCTCCGCGCCGCGGAGGAAAGGCTCTTCCGGAGCAAGCTCGACGCGGGTCTCGAAGAGGCGGAACGGCGCGAACTCGAGCGCCTCCTCGAAAAAACGCTGAACAGGATCGCCGACGCATCCGCCCTGTTCAAGGAGTAAGACGATGTCCAAGACCATGGACTTGAAAAATTTCCTCAAGCGCAACGGCAGCATGACGACGATGCTCCTCGTCGTGATCTTCGTCGGCATGGGCGAAAAGATGGCGGAGCGCTTCCTCCCCCTCTACCTCATCGCCCTCGGCGGCTCGACCTGGGCGGTGGGCTTCCTCAACTCGATGGACAACCTCCTCTCCGCCCTCTACTCCTTCCCCGGCGGCTACCTCTCCGACCGCATCGGCTTCAAGAAGTCGCTCCAGCTCTTCACCCTTGTCGCGATGTTCGGCTATCTCCTCGTGATCCTCGTGCCGGCCTGGCAGGCCGTCCTCGTCGGCGCGGTCTTCTTCATCGCCTGGACCGCCGTCTCCCTTCCCGCGATCATGAGCATGGTCTCCAAGGTCGTGCCCAAGGAGCGGCGGGCCCTCGGCGTCTCGATGCACTCCTTCACGAAGCGCATCCCCATGGCCCTCGGCCCCATCGTCGGCGGCGCCCTCATCGGCGCCTTCGGCCGCGCGGATGGCGTGCGCATCGCCTTCGGCGCCGCCTTCGCGATGGGCCTTGTCGCCCTCTTCGTCATGCAAAAGTTCATGGCGGACGACAAGGTGGAGAAGGATCCGGGAAAGCGGAAGGAGCTGAAGGCGAAGGACCTCTTCAGCCCCTCGCTCCGGAGCCTCCTCGCCAGCGACATCCTCATCCGCTTCGCGGAGCAGATTCCCTACGCCTTCGTCGTCATCTGGGCGGTCGACAACAACGGCCTCACGGCGCTGCAGTTCGGCCTCCTCACGACGATCGAGATGGCGGTCGCGATGCTCGTCTACGTCCCCGTCGCCTGGATGTCGGACCGGTACGGGAAGAAGAAGTTCGTCCTCATCACCTTCTGCTTCTTCACCCTCTTCCCCCTCGTGCTCCTCTTCTCGCATTCCTTCCCGATGTTCGTGCTCGCCTTCATCGTGCGGGGTCTCAAGGAATTCGGCGAGCCGACCCGCAAGGCCCTCATCATGGACCTCGCGCCGGAGGACGCGAAGGCGCGCACCTTCGGCGCCTACTACCTCATCCGCGACGTCATCGTGTCCCTGGCCGCGCTTTCGAGCGCCCTCCTGTGGAACGTCTCGCCGGCGGCCAACTTCCTGACCGCGACCGGCTTCGGCGTGCTGGGCACCCTGCTCTTCGCGATCTTCGGCAAGGACATCTCGGTCGGGAAAAAGGCGGAGGCGGCTTAGGCGGGAGCGCCTCTCGGCGCTTGTTGACCGGGAAGACACGGGATACGACACTTGGGGATGGGGGTATCGATTCGGGCGTTGGCATCCGCCCGAAGTTCCCCTGGCGGGAACAAGGAGCGATCCACATGAAGTTGGCCCATTTTTACCTGAATTTCCCCGGAACGGCGCGGGCGGCGTTCAGCTATTACGCGGAGGTTTTCCATTCCCCGATCGTCGGACTCCAGACCTACGGGGAAACACCTTTTGCCGGCGAGGTCCCCCTTCACGCGAAAGACAAGGTCATGCATGTCCAACTGCGTTTGACCGAGGCGGTGCAGCTCATGGGGAGCGACATCGTGGAAGGAATGGGCCCGGAGGTCCCGTTCGGGACGAATTTCAACGTGATGGTCGTGGCCTCGGACAAGGCCGAGGCGGATCGAGTCTTCACGGCCCTGGCGGATGGCGGGGAGGTGACCATGCCGATCGGCAACGCTCCCTGGGGTCCCTACTTCGGCATGTGTCACGACCGCTTCGGCATCCCCTGGATGGTCAGCCTGGAGTCCCCGGCATAATTCCTCCCTCCCTCGGGGATGGCGAGGGGCGGAGGGACTTCGCCGCCATGCGCCGCACGGACTCGTCTCCCGCGCCGGCCGCGAGCCTCTCGAGGTCGAACCAACAGAGGTCCCGCGACTCTTCGCTCGGGACGAGGGGTTCCTCCCCGTCCCCGACGAGGAGGAAGCGGAGGTCGTAGTGCAGGTGCGCTCCCGCTCCGGGCCGCGCGGGAATGAGGTGCACGTCGACGTCGAAGAGCCCGGGCAACGCGAGCCGGAGGGAGGCGAGCCCCGTCTCCTCGCGCGCCTCGCGGAGCGAGGCCTCGAGCGCGGATTCGTCCCCCTCGAGATGTCCGCCCGGCTGGAGCCAAACGCCGAGCTTGGCGTGGTGCGTGAGGAGGGCCCGGTCGCCTTGCCGGTTCAAGACCCAGGCCGAGCCCGTGAGGTGTCCCGCCGGATTCTCCCGCCCGAGCGCCTCGGGATTTTCGGCCAGGAAGCGGAGGATGAGGTCGCGGGATTCCGCCTCGCGCGGGCTCGCCGGAAGGTGGGCTTCGAGGAGGAGGCGAAGGGCCTCGCGGTCGGCTGCTTTCATGACCGTATCATAGCAGGTCGGGCTCGATGCTTTCACGGGGTGGCAAGCCGCCCGAAGCCTCCGCGCCTTCGGCCTTCAAGGAGCCGCCGGCCCCGGAACCGCGACCCTCGCCGTCCTCACCACCCTGAAGCCGTTGTCGCCC
>JAEUJG010000295.1 GCA_016794765.1 Spirochaetaceae bacterium
CCCGTCCAGCCGAGTCCCGCCATGCCGATGGCCAGGAGGATGGAGCCGCCGCCGATGACGGCCCGCGGGCCGACCTTGTCGAGGAGCCTGCCGGAGGTCGGCGCTCCGATGGTCATGCCGAGCACGAAAGGCAGCATGAAAAAGCTGGAGCGCTCGACGGGGATGCCGTAGCCGGCCGCTGCGAGCTGGGCCAGATAGGCGCCCGCGAGTTCGACGACGCCCGCCGCGAAGCTGATGACGGAGGCGGCGAGGAGCCGCCGCGAGGACAGGAGCCTGATCGGCACGATCGGCAGGGAGGCCCGCCGCTCGACCAGGATGAGGGGAACGAAGAGGAGGAGGCCGGCGAGGATGAACAGCCCCGTGCCCGGCTCGACGAGGCTCGCGAAGAAGCGGCCGGTGTCGATCCGGTTCACGCCGTAGGCGAAGGAGGAAAGGCTGACAGCGAGGAGGAGGGCGCCCGGAAGGTCGAAGCGTCCGGAGACGGAGGCGACCTTGCCGGGAAGGTAGGCGAAGGCGGCTCCGCCGACGAGGAGGGCCAGGGGCAGGTTGATCCAGAAAAGCCAGCGCCAGCCGAGGGGCATGACCAAGGCTCCCACGATCGGGCCGACGATGAAGGCGATGCCGAAGACGGCGCCGATGAGGCCCAGGGCGCGGCCGCGGCGCTCGGGCGGGAAGATGTCGCCGATGACGGCGCTGGCGACGGGCATGAAGCCGCCGGCCGCCGCGCCTTGCAGGCCGCGGGCCGCGAGGAGGACGCCGAAGCTCGGCGCGATCGCCGCGAGAACCGAGCCCGCCGCAAAGACCGCGACGGCGCTCACGTAGACCGCCTTCCGGCCGAGGAGGTCGGAAAGCCTGGCCATCAGGGGCGTCGCCACCAGGTTGAACAGGATGTAGATGGTCAGGATCCAGGACAGGTCTCGGTCGTTGACGGCGAAGGCCTTCCGGACAAGGGGCATCGCCGGCCCGATGATGGCGATGTCCATGGCGCCGAGCAGGACGCCGGCAAAGAGCACGGCCATGACGGGGCCGGTACCGATTTTCGCTTTCATTACCCCAAAATACTGATTTAGGTCCCGCGGGTCACCGGCGCACCGCGAATTTTTGCATTCGAAAGTGTATTTATTGGCCGGGCCTTGGGCTCCGCGGCGAGCACCCGGGCGATTATTAGTTTTTTCCGGTGGCTTGTGCTACCTTACATCTCGTGCGCCCCGTTTGGGGGCACAAAACACCATCTCGCCCAAAGGGGAGAACCATGAACCGCAGACTCACGTTGCTTGTCGTGTCGGTGCTGTCCATCCAGGCCGCCTTCGCCCAGAGTTCCGGCGAACCCTCAGAACAGTCCGTACTGGATAAGGCCAGGGAAAAGTACCAGAACTCGACGGCGCCCGCCGCACCGGTCGTTCCCGCGCCTCCCTCGCTCCCCGCACCCGAAGAGCCCACCTTCGTCGAAGCCGCCCAAGAGAATGAGGACGAAGCCCGGGTCCCCTTCCATCCCTTCGTGATCGGTTTCGTTCCCGGGCTCTCCTTCCCGATGGGAGAGTTCGACGCGGGCGTCGACCTCGGCGTTGTCATCGCCTCCGCGCGGGACATCCTCGGCGTCCAGGCCGCCGGCGTCTTCTCCACCGCCCGCGACATCCACGGCTTCCAGGCCTCCGGCGTCTTCAACACGGCGCGCGACCTCCGCGGCGTCCAGACCTCCGGCGTCTTCAACACGGCGCGCCGGGTCCAGGGCATCCAAACCGCGGGCGTGTTCAACACGGCCTCGGGCCAGGTCGACGGCATCCAGAGCTCCGGCGTCTTCAACACCGCCGCCGGCAAGGTCGAAGGAGCCCAGCTCGCCGGCGTGTTCAACACGGCAGCGGGCGACGTGGAGGGCGTCCAGGCGGCCGGCGTCTTCAACCGCGCCCGGAACGTCGAGGGCCTGCAGATCGGCCTCGTCAACATCGCCGAGGAAGTGGACGGCGCCCAGATCGGCCTCGTCAACATTTCGCGGGCCGGCGTCGGCGGCGTCGGCCTCGCCTACGATCCCCTCATCGAGGAGCTCGGGGCCTACTGGCAGACCGGCTCCCGCTCCCTCTTCACGGTCTTCCGCGCCTCGGCGCCCATCGCGGACTGGGGCGTCGCCAACGACCGCGTCCTCTTTTCTTGGGGCCTCGGCACCCGTCTCGGCGGCCGCCACGACTGGCTCTATCTCGACCTTGAAGCGGCCGCCGCCCAGGAACTCGGCCCCCTCATCGAGGCCTTCGGCTCGATGGACGGGACCGCCGCCTGCCCGCGGACCGTCGAGCTCCGCCCCTATCCGGAGCTCCGCCTGACCCTCGGCGTCCCCCTGGGCGGCCGCCTCCACCTCCTCGGCGGCATGGTCGTCGACGTGGAGATCGACGGTTGGCAGGCCCTGCCGAGCCGCCTCAAAACCGGCGAGGTCTACCGGGACCGCTGGTT
>JAEUJG010000326.1 GCA_016794765.1 Spirochaetaceae bacterium
CTCTGCCACGGCATCCTCGACGCGGACGACCGCGACACGGACCGCGGCCGGGCCCTCCGCGCGACCGCGGCCCGGGCCAAGGCGGAACTCTCGCGGCTCGCCTCGGTGCCCGTGGAGAGCGAAGCCTGCCTCGTCTATTCCAAGGACGACGCGCGCGTCCTGCGCGAGCAATACCTCTCCAAGGGCCTCTACGTCGGCGAGGCCCCCTGGATGCAGGCCGGCTACGACCTCGAGCTCGCCAAGTGGTTCGCCCCCTACGTCGCCTTCAACGTCAACGCCGACGTGAAGACTCCCGCCTCCATCGACGTGGAGCGCTACTCCGCGATCTCCCTGCCCCTCCACCAGATGGCGGACCCCGATTTCGTCGCCCGCCTCGAGGCCTGGGTCCGGCACGGCGGCGTCCTCGTCCTCGGCTACCGGGCCGGAGCGCGCGATGGGCGAAACTGGAACGTCAAGGCGACCCTGCCCGGCCTCTTCTCCGAGCTCGCGGGCGTCCGCGTCCCGCGCTACGAGTCGCTGAACCGCTCCCGCACCCGCCTCTCCCTCAAGGGGCTTCCCGGCCTCGTGCCCGCCCGCGCCGAAGTCTGGGCCGACCTCGTCGAGCCGACGACGGCCGAGCCCATCGCCTGGTACTCGGGCCGCGAAAAGCACTACCGCGGCGCGGTCGCCGCCACGGTCAACCGCCACGGCCGCGGCAAGGTCTACTACCTCGGCACGAGCCCGGACCAGGTCGCGATGTTCTTCCTCTATCGCCGGATCCTGAAGGCCGCCGGCCTCGAGCCGCGCTTTTGCGGCTCCAAGATCGAGGTGGTCGAGCGCCGCACCGACGAGGGTGCCCGCGTCAGGATCGCCCTCAACCACTCGCCGAAATCCCGCCGCGTCCTCGGCCGGCGCCTCCCCCCCTGGGGCTGGGCGGTCGTGGACTAGCCCCGCATCGGCGCCGCCGGCGCGTCCCATGCGCCAAACGGCGATGCCGTGGTGAAGGATCCCGATCTCCGCTATACTGGCAGGCATGGAAGACCCCTCCAACCTGAACTCCCGCGGCATGGCCCTCACCGAGGCCGGCCGCTACGACGAGGCCGTCGCGGCCTTCGACCGCGCCCTCGAGCTGGCCCCGGACAATCCGGGCCTGATCTACAACCGCGGCGAGGCCCATCGCCGCGCCGGCAGGCTCCGCGAGGCGGCGGCCGACCTCGAGGCGGTCCTCGCCCTGGAGGGCGAGGCGCCGGACCTCCTCCTCGCCCTCGGCCTCGTCGCCTACGAGGACGACGACTTCGACGGGGCGATCGAGCGCTACGAGCGGGCCCTCGTACTCAAGGAGGCCTTTCCCGAGGCCTGGAACGACCTGGGCGTCGTCCGCTTCCGGCGCGGCGAGTACCCGGCCGCCCGCGAGGCCTTCGAGAAGGCCGTGGCCCTCCGCGACGACTACGAGGAAGCCTGGTTCAACCTCCACGACACCTACGACGAACTCGGACTGGCCGCCGAAAAGCGCCGCGCCGCCGAAAAGCTTCGCGCGTTGGGCGGCGAAGATGACGCCGCGGAGGACGCGGAGGATGCCGCCGAACCGAGGGGCGCCAAGCCCGCCTCCGCCGGGTCCGCGCCCGGGAAACCTTTCGCCGGGAAGCCCATGCCGGGCGCGAAGCCCGGGAGCGGGCCCGCCGGGCGGCCCGCCGGGCGGCCCGGGCCCGGACGGGGCGCGAAGCCCCGCGGCGGCTCCGGCGCCAAATTCGGCGCCAAAGCCGGCCGCAAGCCCTCGGGCGGCCGCTGAAGGCCAAACCGCCTCCGCCCTTTTCAGATCGCGCAAGCCGTAGTACACTGATTCTTCCCCCTTCCGGGGAAATCCCATGTTCGGAGGATCAAAAATGCGAAAAGGCTACAAAGCCCGCATCGCCCTCTGCGCCCTGCTGTTCCTCAGCGTAGCGCTCGCTTTCGCTTCTCCTTTCGAGAAGTACGCCGACAAGCCCCTCACCATCACCTTCATCGAGACGTCGGACATCCACGGCGCCATCTACCCCTACAACTTCATCACCGCCAAGGAGTCCAAGACCTCCCTCGCCCAGGTCGCGACCCTCGTCGCCGCCGAGCGCGCCAAGGCGGGCTCCAACGTCGTCCTCCTCGACAACGGCGACTCCCTCCAGGGCCAGCCCACGGTCTACTACTACAACTTCGAGAAGACCGACGTCCCCCACATCTGGGGCGAGGCGATGAATTTCCTCGGCTACGACGCGGTGTCCGTGGGCAACCACGACATCGAGGCGGGCCACCCCGTCTACGACAAGCTCTACAAGGAGATGAAGGCCTCCGTCCTCTGCGCCAACGCGGTCAAGAGCGACGGCACCCCCTACTTCACCCCCTACAAGATCATCGAGCGCGAGGGCGTCAAGATCGCCGTCCTCGGCCTCATCACCCCGAAGATCCCCGATTGGCTCCCGCCCCAGTTCTGGACCGGCATGGAGTTCGAGGACATGGTCGTCTCCGCCAAGAAGTGGATGAAGATCATCCAGGAGAAGGAAAAGCCGGACGTGGTCGTCGGCCTCTTCCACGCGGGCGTCGACTACACCTACGGCGGCGTCGCCAAGGACACCCCGAAGAACGAGAACGCCGCCCAGCTCGTCGCCGAGCAGGTCGCCGGCTTCGACATGGTCTTCGTCGGCCATGACCACCAGGGCTGGGAAGGCCTCGGCTACGACGTCGCCAAGAAGACCAAGGACTACGTCGTCCGCGATCCGGCCGGCAAGCAGGTCTTCATCTACGGCGCCCTCAACGACGCCAAGAAGATCCCCGTCGTCAAGCTCGCCCTCACCTGGGACAAGACCGCCAAGGCCTGGAAGAAGGACACCCGCGGCGTCCTCCTCGACATGGCCGCGACCAAGGCCGATCCCGCCTTCGTCGCCAAGTTCCAGCCCGCCTATGACGGCGTGAAGACCTGGGTCGACCGCCCCGTCGCCAAGATGGCCGGCTCCATCACGACCAAGGACTCGATGTTCGGCGACTCCGCCTTCGTCGACCTCATCCACCGCATCCAGCTCGAGATCTGCGCCGATCCCGCCATGGGCCTCAAGA
>JAEUJG010000379.1 GCA_016794765.1 Spirochaetaceae bacterium
GATGGACGCGGAGGACGCGGCGCGGGCGGGGCTCGCCCTCCTCGGGCGGAACCGCCCCTGGGGAATCGCCGGCGCGCGGAACCGCCTCGCCGCGCACTTCCTGGGACTCATCCCCGCCGCCGCCGCGCCCCGCGTCGTCAAGCCCTTCCTCGAGCGCCTCTCGCGGCGGGAGCCCTAGCCGATGAAGACCAACATTTCGGTCGTTCCGCGGCTGGCGCGCCGGGACCCGCGGCTCGCCGCCCGCCTCCTCAGGGCCTTCGTCGCGCAGAAGAAATCCATGCTCGTCGACCGCGCGCTCTACGGCGGCCCCTCCCGCGAGCTCGGCCTCATGTATTTCCGCCTGACCCCGCTCTGCAACCTCCGTTGCGTCATGTGCGGACAACGCGGCGACAAGGGCGTCCTCAAGGGCGCCTTCGCCGCCGCCGAGGCCAAGAAGGTCCTGCCGCTCGAGGCCTACAAGAAGCTCGTCGACCAGCTGCGCCGGAAAAAGCCCGTCGTCTACCTCTGGGGCGGCGAACCCTTCCTCTATCCCGACCTCTTCCCCCTTGTCGACTACATGATGGAAGCCGGCCTGACCGTCGCCGTCAACACCAACGGGACCCAGCTCGCAGCCAGGGCCGAAGAGATCGTCAAGAACAAGTGGCACGCGGTCTTCGTCTCCCTCGACGGCTTCGAGGAGACCAACGACCGGATCAGGGGCGAGGGCTCGTACCGCCGCGCCGTCGAGGGCCTCCTCGCCGTCAAGCGGGAGAAGGAACGCCAAGGCTCGCGCTTCCCCTACATGGGCATCGTGACTACCGTCAACAACCTCAACTACCACGACCTGTACCGCCTGGCCGACGCGGCGCGGGAATTCGGCCTCGACTGGCACATCTTCAACCTCGGCACCTATTCGAACGCCGCCATCGTGGAGCGCCACCGGGCCTTCATGAAGGAGAGGCTCGACACGGACATCTCCTGCCTCGAAGCCTACGACACGGGCTACAACGAGGGCATCGACGGCCGCGAGCTCCACGGCATCCTCGAGCGCGTCCACGCGATGGACGCGGGCCACCCCATCATCACGGTGCCCGCCCTCGAGCCGGACAAGATCGACGTCTATTACGGGAGCCTCGAGACGCCGGTGCGCCGGACCTGCTCGGTGCCCTGGAGCCAGGCGAACATCGACTACAACGGCAACGTCCATTTCTGCGCCGACTATCCGGACTATGTGCTCGGCAACATCCTCGAAACACCCTTCTTCGAGATCTTCAACGGCGAGAAGGCGATCCGCTTCCGGCGGGAGCTCAAGGCCTGCCCGGACGGCAACTTCCCCGGTTGCGTCCGCTGCTACCAGAACATGCTCTGCGGCAAGCGGCTGAGGGGCTTCTAGGGATGCGCCGCGACGCGCTCGCGCGCTTCCTCCTCGACCGGCGACCATCCCCGCCGGAGTCCCCGGAATCGCTTCCGGCATCCCGGCCGCCCGGCGCCCAGGCGTTTTACTTCCCGCGGCGGCTCCACTAGACTTCCGGGAAGAGGGCTTGACGCGCCCGAGGCGCGGCGGGCCTTGAAGGAGCCAACATGCGTCCAGCCAAAATGCTTCTCCTCCTCGCCGTGGCCGTCGGTCTCGCTGCGGGTTGCGCCAGGCCCGCGCCGGCCAAGACCGGCGAGCCCGTGGTCGTCGCCACGATGATCGACACGGAAGGATCGATCCTCGGCAAGATGATCGTCCAGCTTCTCGAGGCGGAAGGCATTCCCGTCGTCGACAAGACCGAGTTCGGGACGCCCGACGTGCTCAGGAAGGCGCTCGAGGCCAAGGAAGTCCACCTGGTGGTCGATTACACCGGCTCGGGCCAGTACTACCACGAGGGTCAGGATCCCGCCGTCTGGTCGGACGCGGCCAAGGGCTACGAGGCCACGAAGCGGCTCGACGAGGCCAAGGGCATCGCCTGGCTGACGCCCGCCGCCGCCAACAACACCGAATCCCTCGCCGTGAAGCGCGAGTTCGCGGAGAAGACGGGAATCCGCGACCTGCCGGCCTTCGCCGCCTACGTGAACAAGGGCGGCGCGGCCAAGCTCATCGCGGCGCAGTCCTACGCCGACAATCCCCTCGGCCTCATCGGCCTCGAGAAAGCCTACGGCTTCACGCTCCGCAAGGACCAGCTCATCCTCCTGTCCTCCGGCAACACGGCGGAGATGCTCAAGGCCCTCTCGGAGGGCACGAACGGCGTCAACGTCTCGCTGGTCTACGGCACCGACGGAGCCCTCGACGAGATGAAACTCCTTGTCCTGGCCGATCCGAAGGGCATCCCGCCCGTCTACCTTCCCGCGCCGGTGATCCTCGCGGAAAAGCTGGCGGCCTATCCGCGGATCGAGGCCCTGCTCAAGCCCGTCTTCGAATCCCTCGACCTCGAAACCCTGCAGCGCCTCAACGCCTCGGTCGCCTTCAAGGGACGGGACGCCAGGGAGGTCGGCAAGGAGTACCTCGTTTCGAAGGGCTTCCTCAAGAAATGAGCCGCGGCAAGGAAGGCGATACGGCCGCCGCGGAGGCGCGGGCGGCATCGGGGGCGGAGGCAACCGCGGGGGCGCCGTCGACCGCGGAAGCGCGGGCGCCGGCCCCCGACCTCCGACTCCTCCTGCCCGCGGCGGCGCTGTTTTCCGGGGCCCTCGCCTTCCTGCCCGCGCTGGAACTGCGGCCAAACCGCGTCTCTGCCGGAGCGAAAGCAGGGCTCGCCGCAGCCGCTCCCGCCATGACGGCGGCCTTGGCGGCCGCGCTCGGCCTGGTGCTGGTCCTGGCCCTGGCCTCGGCGTACGCGGCGCGGGTCGGCGCTTCGCGGGCTGGCAGGGGGCGGAACGGCGCGGCGCGCCGGAGCGCGGAGCGGCGGCGCGCGGGCGCTGCGCTTTTCTTCGCGGCCCCGCTGCCGGCGCTGCTCTTGGCCGGCCTCGGCGCGGGCGCCACCTCCAGGCTGGCGGGCATGGCCCAAGGCGCGCGCGCCTCGCTCGGGGCGGGCGCTTGGCTCGGCTTGGCCGCCGCGCTCGCCCTGCCGAGCGCCCTCGCGCCGGCCTTCGGAGCCGGGGCGCCGAAGGCGCGCCGCCTCGCCGCCTTGACGGCCGCGGCCACCGCCGCCATCCTCGCCGCCGCGGGCCTCCTCGACGACCTCTCCCTGGCGCGCGAGTTCGTGGCGCGGCGGGCGAGCTTCGGCGCGGAATTTCCGCGGCACCTCGCCTACGCCCTGTTCCCGACCCTCGCCGCCTTCGTCGTGGCGGCGCCGCTCGGGCGCGCGGCCGCGCGCTCGCGCGACTGGGAACGGCCGGTCTTCCTGGTCGCCAACGCGGCCCAGGTGATCCCGACCCTGGCCCTCCTCGGCTTCCTCGTCGCGCCGCTCGCCGCCCTGGGCCGGGACGTTCCCTTCTTCCGGGCGCTCGGGGTCCGCGGCGTCGGCTGGGCGCCCGCCTCCCTGGCGCTCTTCCTCTATGCCCTCCTGCCCGTCGCGGCCAACGCGCGGGCGGGTTTCCGGATGGTCGATCCCGCCGCCTCCGACGCCGCGAACGGCATGGGCATGGGCGCGGCGGGGCGATTCTTCAGGGTGGAACTGCCCCTCGCCTCGCCCGCGCTCGTCGCCGGCCTCCGCACCGCACTCGCCCAGAACATGGGCAACGCCGTCCTGGCGGGCCTCGTCGGCGGAGGCGGCCTCGGGGGAATCCTCTTCCTCGGCCTGTCGCAGGCCGCCGCCGACCTCATCCTCCTCGCGGCCCTCGGCGTGGCCGCTGCGGCCTACGGAACCGACCGCCTCCTCGCGGCGGCCGAAAGGGCGCTCGCGCGGAGGACCGCCGCGGGGGCGGGAGCGCCGTGCTAGAGGCGAGGGGCGTCCGGAAAAGCTTCCCGCGCGCCGGCGCGCGGGGGAAGGCCGGCCCCGCGGAGCGGGCCCTGGACGGCGTGAGCGCCGTCTTCCCGACGGGCGAGCTTTCGGTCCTCCTCGGCCCCTCGGGCAGCGGCAAGTCGACCCTGCTCCGCCTCTTCAACCGCCTTCTCGAGCCGGACGAGGGCGTCCTCCTCGTCGACGGCGCCGACGCGCGCGGCCTCGATCCCGTCACGCTCCGGCGCAACACGGGTTATGCGATACAGGGCGTCGGCCTCTTCCCCCACATGAGCGTGGCGGAGAACATCGCGGTCGTACCCCGGCTCCTCGGCTGGGATCGGGACCGGATCGGTCGCCGCGTCCGTGAGCTCCTGGAGGCGGTCCGCCTGCCCGCCTCCTTCGCCTCGCGCCGGCCCCGGGAGCTGTCCGGCGGGGAGGCCCAGCGGGTCGGCGTCGCCCGCGCGCTCGCGGCCGATCCGCCCGTCCTCCTCATGGACGAGCCCTTCGGCGCCCTCGACGCCCTGACCCGCGAGGCGCTCCAGGTGGAGTTCGCGCGGATCCAGGGCCGGCTCCGGAAGACGGTCGTCTTCGTCACCCACGACCTCGCCGAAGCGGTCCTCCTCGCCGACCGGCTCTTCATCCTCCGCGAAGGAAGGCTCCTCCGTTCGGGGTCGCCGCGGGAACTCCTGGCCGCGGCCGGTGATGATTTCGTCGCCGATTTCCTCGGCGCGCGCTTCGGCATCGAGATGCTCGGGAGGGAGAGCGCCGCGGCGGCGGCCGAGTACGCCGGAAGCGGGCCGGCGGGCGGCCTGATAGCATCCGCGGCCGACCTGGGCGGCGCGGCGCCCCTCGGGCCCGAGGCTTCCCTCCGCGACGCCCTGGCGCGGATGATCGCCGAGGGGCGGACGGCCCTGCCCGTCGAGGGCCCGCGCGGCCGCGGCCTCCTCAGGATAGAGGCGATCGCGCTGGCCGGGCGCGCCGCCGCCGGCGCGGGAGGGAACGACGCGCGCCGCTAGGATCCGCCCCCGGCGCCCCGGCGCGGCCGAAGAGGACACCGCGGACGGCGTAGCCGCGGTTGTGCACGGGGCGACGGCGATTGACGGCGCGGCCGCGGCGGGCGTCCGGAGCGTGGCGCAATGGAGCGGACTCGCTTTTCTCCGTCGCTGGTGGCCGCCCCTCGTCCTCGCCCTCCTCTTCGTCCTCTCGGTCTCGCGCTTCGATCTCCTCGAAACGGCGCTCGGTCCCCTCCTCCGGCGAAAGACCGTCTTCGCGGCGCGGGAGCGGCTCGGCGTCCTGGCCCTCCAGCATCTCGGCCTCGTCGCTGCGACGGGCGCGGCCTCCTTCCTCGCGGCCTTTCCCCTCGCCGTCGCCGCGGCGCGCAGGGAGGCGGGAGCCCTGCGGGACCTCCTCCTCGGCGCGGCCTCCTTCGCGGAGACCTTTCCGACCGTCGCCCTGATGGCCCTCCTCGTGCCGGCCGTGGGCTACGGCTTCCTGCCCGTGGGGATCGCGCTTTTTCTCTACGGACTCCTGCCGGTGTTCCGGAACACGCTGGTCGGCCTCGAGTCGACGCCGCCCGAGCTCGTCGAGGCCGCGCTGGGCTGCGGGATGAACGAGGGCGAACTGCTCCGCCTGGTGCGCCTGCCCGTCGCCGCGCCCCTCGTGCTGGAAGGCCTCCGCGTTTCCCTCGTCGTCAACATCGCCGCCGGCGCCGTCGGCGCGGCGGTCGGCGCCGGCGGCCTCGGCGTGCCCATCGTGTCGGGCCTCCGCGCCTTCGATCCCGTCTTGATCCTCGAGGGCGCCCTGCCCCTCGCGCTCTTGGCCCTCGCCGCGGACTCCTTTCTCCGCGCGCTGGAGGCGGGCCTCGCGGGGCGGGGATCCGGCCGCGCCGGGCGTCAAACCCGGGATTCCCGGAAAGGAGCGAAGCATCCATGATAACCGACGGCAAGCGCGGGCACCTGCGCGACCAGCTCGTCCTCCATCTCTCCGGCATGGCGGCGCACATTCCGCTTTCGGCCGCCCTCGAGGGCGGGGCCGCCGGCACTTGACGCGCGGCCGCGGCCCATGCTTCCCTCAACGCCCCATGTACGGCATCGACTTCGGCACCTCCAACACGGTCGTGACGCACCGCGGCCAGGGCGGCTCCGCCCGGATCCTCGACCTCGGCGAGGGCGGCGTCATCCCCTCCCTCCTCTACTTCGAACGCGACCGCCGGCCCTCCGTCGGGGCCGAGGCGATCGCCGACTACGGCGAGGCGCTCCGCGCCAGCCGCGGCTCGGCCAATCTCCTGTCGCGCTTCCGCTTTTTCCAGGCCCTCAAGCTCGCCCTCAAGGACGAGCACTTCGAGGGCACGCGGATCTTCGGCGACTTTTGGAAGGTCGAGACCCTGGTCTCCTTCTTCCTGAAGGAGGTGAAGCGCCGCGCCGACGAGGCCCTGGCCGCCGCCGGCGAAAGGCCCGACGCCCGCCTCGTCCTGGGCCGGCCCGTCGTCCTCGCCGACGACCCGGCGGTCGACCGCCGCATCCAGGAGCGCTTCGAGGCGGCCGCGCGGCTCGCGGGCTTCGAGGAGGTGAGCTTCGTCCTCGAGCCGGTGGCCGCCTCGGTGAGCGTCCTCGACGGCCGCGGGGGCATCGTCCTCGTCTTCGACTTCGGCGGCGGCACCCTCGACATCAGCGTCGCCCGCCAGGGATCCGACGGCCTCGCGATCCTGGCCAACGCGGGCATCGACCTCGGCGGCTACCTCCTCAACGAGGACATCTCCCGCGCCCGGATCATCCGGCACTTCGGCTCCGAGGGCCGCTTCCGGACGATGACGGG
>JAEUJG010000393.1 GCA_016794765.1 Spirochaetaceae bacterium
CCCGCCGCCGGGCGCCGCCTGGCCCGCGGCCGGGGCCGCCCCGGCCGGCGGCGCATCAGCCGTGGCCTTCAGCGATGCGCCTCGCGGAGCCGGTCCAGGCCGGCCGCCAGCCGGGGCCGCCAGGCCGCCGGCTCCAGGAGCTCCGCGCCCGGACCCAGCCAGCGCACGAGTGCGGCCACCGCCTCGAAGTCGTCCTCGCTGTAACGCATGACGATCCGGCCCTCCTCCTCGGAAAAGTCCGCGTTGCCGAAGTACCAGTCGCGCCCGAGCCGCTCCGCCTGGGCGGGCGTGAGCGCGACGCGGACCGGCGCCTCGTCGCTCCAGCGCGCCATCGCCGCGCGCAGCCATTTCCGGCCAAGGAGTCCGGAAACGTCGAAGGCTCCCTCGGTGGGCCGCATCGCGCCGCCCTTTCCGAGCGCGAGGACCCGGTCGGAGCGCCAGAGCCGCGGCTCCGCGCCGGGTTCCGCGGCGGGACGCCCGACGAGGTACCAGCGGTCGCGGTCCCACACGAGGCCGAGGGGCTCGATCTCGCGCTCCGGCTCCTCCGCGGGGCGATAGGGCGAGCGGTAGCGCAGCCGGAGCCGGGAACGCGCAAGGAGGGCGCGGAGGAAGCTGCCCACGGCCGCGGCCTCCCGCGCCTCGGCGCGCGGCCCCGGCTCCTCCCGTTCGGGATGGAGGAGATCGGCCGGCACGCCCTCGAAGCCGATGGCGCGCGCGGCCCTGACCATGGCCTCCCGCGTCGCCTCCGGCAGGACGGCCAGGAGCTTGCGCTCGGCGGTCTCGGCCTCCTTCGGAAAAGGAAGAACCCGCAGGCGGCGCGTCAGGATGATCCCGAGGAGGAGGGAAGCCGCCTCCTCCGGCCCGAGGGCGACGGGAGGCAGGAAATAACCCTCGCGGAGCCGGAAACCGCCGGCCCGGCCCATGTCCGCAGCGACCGGAACACCGAGGCCGCTCAGGACCTCGATGTCGCGGTAGATCGTCCTGGTCGAAACCTCGAAGCGGGCCGCCAGCTCCGTCGCGGAGACGGGGCGTCCGTCGCGGAGGAGGAGGATCATGCCCATCACGCGGTCCAACCTGTTCATCGGCGATAAGTATGACACGACAAGATGCCGGTCGCCAACCATAACATAGTACGGTTGGCGTTTTCCCATGCATTTTCGGGAATGTATGACATACCCTGTCCAAGGCCCGGGCTAGGCTTCCCTCCATCGCAAGGAGGAACCATGCGCGAAACGAAACGTGTCGAGATCGACGGAACCTTCATCGCCTACGAGGAACGGGGTGAGGGCTTCCCCATCGTGGCCCTTCACGGCTTTTCCCCCGACCGGCGCTTGATGACGGGCAGCCTCGAACCCTTGTTCGACGGGCAGGATCGCGCCTTCGTGCCGCCGAGCGCCGGGGCGCGGCGGCCGGAGGGCGGCCGGAGCGCCAGGGCCTACCGCAGGATCTATCCCGACCTGCCCTTCATGGGGGCCTCTGGCGACCCCGAGACGGTCCGGGATTCCGACGGCATGCTGGAGGTGGTCGCCGCCTTCGTTCGCGCGATCCTGCCGGATGGTCCCTTCATCCTCGCGGGGGAATCCTACGGCGGCTACCTCGCGCGGGCGCTCCTTCGCGAGTTCGGGCAACGCGTGGAAGGACTCTTCCTCCTCTGCCCCGCGGTGGTCGCGGAAGGCCCCGAGAGGACCGTGCCGCCCCGCGAGGTCCTCGTCGCCGAAGAGGGCTACGCCGCGGACGCCGATCCGGAGTCCCTGGCGATGTTCGAGGAGGTCGCGGTGATCCGCGACCGCTATTGCCTCCGCCGCTTCGGGGAGGAAATCCGGCCCGGCCTCGTGGCCGCGCGGATGGACAGGCTCGAAGCCCTGCGTTCCCGCGGCTACTCCTTCTCCTTCGACCGCCTGGGCCGGCCCGGCGCGGACGGCGGCGAGCCGGACTCGGGCGGGCCCTTCGACCCGTTCTTCGACCGCCCCGGACTCTTCGTCCTCGGCCGGCAGGACGCCTCCGTCGGCTGGAGCGACGCGCTCCGGCTGGCGCCGCGCTATCCGCGGGCGGCCTTCGCGGTCCTCGACGCGGCGGGACACAACGCGCAGATCGAGCAGGCGGGCCTCATGGCCACGCTCGCGGGCGAATGGCTCGGCCGTTGCGAGGCCGTAAGCGCCGGCGGACGCCGCTGAACCGGGGCGGCCGCGACCGGCCCGCGCGCGCCGGGCCGCGCGGCTGCCGGGCCGCGACCGGCCGACGCGGTCCCGACGCGGCCTTACGGCGCCGGGACCTGGCCGACGATCGCCTGGTAGACCTTGCCGAGGGGCAGGGGTTTGTAGAAGTAGTAGCCCTGCAGCATGTCGCACTTGCGGAGCGCGAAGTAGTCCCACTGCCCCTTGGTCTCGATGCCCTCGGCGACGATGGCCATCTCCAGGCTGTGGCCCAGGTTGATGACGGCGTTGACGACCTTCTCGTTTTGCCGCTCGTCGAGCTTGAGGACGAAGGACTTGTCGACCTTCAGGGTCTCTATCGGGAGGCGGGAAAGATAGGCGAGCGAGGAATAGCCGGTGCCGAAGTCGTCGATCATGAAGGAGATGCCGGGGAGCCGGCGCTTGATGTCGTTGATGCGCTCGGCGCACTCGTCGGTGTTCTCCATGAGGGCGGACTCGGTGAGCTCGAGCTTGAGGAGGGCGGGCCGGAGGCCCGAGCCGCGGACGATGGCCTCGAGGTCGGCGGCGAAGTTCGGCTGCTCGAACTGCCGGCTCGAGACGTTGACCGATACGTAGATGCCCGCCTTCGTCTTCTCCTCCAGGCGGCGCGCGTCGTAGCAGGCCCGCCTCAACACCCAGTCGCCGATGGAGACGATGAGGCCGTTCGCCTCCGCGATGGGGATGAAGACGTCGGGCGGCACGGGCCGTCCGTCCAGCCGCTCCCAGCGGGAGAGAGCCTCCATGCCGACGATGCGGCCGTCCTGGCCCACGATCGGCTGGTAATGGAGCCGGAAACCGCCGTCGCCGATCGCCGACTTCAGCTCCTGCTCGAGCGCCCAACGCTCGCTGCTCTTGGCGGAGGCGGCCGGATCGAAGATCGTGTAGCGGTTCTTCCCCTCCTCCTTCGAGCAGTACATCGCGATGTCGGCGCTCTTCGTGGCCTCCTCCACCGTGTGCCCGTGGTCGGGGACGACAGCCACGCCGATGGACACGCCGACGGTGACGCGGTTGCCGTCGGCCTTGGACTTGGAGGGGATGAGGTAGGGCTCCGCCACGCTCGACAGGATGCGCTCGGCGACGATCACGCCGTCGCGCACGTCGCGGATGCCGGAGAGGACGGCGACGAACTCGTCGCTGCCGAAGCGATAGGCGGAATCGCGCTCGCGCAGGCAGACGCGCAGGCGCTTGGCGGTCTCCACGAGGAGCCGGTCCCCGGCGTCGTGGCCGAGGCTGTCGTTGACGTGCTTGAAGCCGTCGAGGTCCAGGAAGAGGAGGATGGAGCGGCTCTCCGGCGAGCCCTCGAGGCTCTTGAAGACCTGGGCCATCTCCAGGAGGAAGAGGTCGCGGTTGCCGAGCCCGGTGAGCTTGTCGTGGTAGGCGAGATGCCGGAGCTTGCGCTCCAGGGTCTTGCGCTGGCTGATGTCGCGGATGATGCAGGTCAGCGTCCGCCCCAGGCAGAACTTCGAGTTGCCGAAGGACATCTCCATGGGCGTCACGCCCCGGTGCTTGGTTTCGCCGAGGAATTCGATGGTGCGCTTGAGGCCGAGGGACTGCCGGTCCTGGTCGTCGACGTAGAAGTATTTCCGGAACTCCTCCTCGTGCTTGGAGAAGACCTCCGGGGGAAAGAGGGCGCTGAAGGGCTTGCCGATGAGCTCCGCGCGGTCCCAGCCGAAGGTGCTCTGGACGCCGGTGTTCGCGAAGATGATCGTGAAGCCGTCGTCCATCCGGAGCATCGCCTCGGTGATCGTCTCCGAAAGGGCGGCGTAATGCTCCTTGCTCTCCTTGAGCTGCTGGACGAGGGCGTGGTCGAAGGAAAGGTCGCGGATGAGGGCGATGACGGC
>JAEUJG010000630.1 GCA_016794765.1 Spirochaetaceae bacterium
TCCCGGCGCGGAGCCACGCGAACTTCGTCCACGGCTACGAGGTGCCGCTCTGGAGCGGCCCCCTCGTCCGATGGCTTCTCCCCCGGATGGGAGCCCTGCCCGTCTACCACGCCAAATACGCCGCGGCGAGCCTAAGGAACATCCGGCGGGCCCTCCTCGACGGGAAGCATCCCTTGGCCCTCGCGCCCGAGGGCCAGGTGTCCTACCGAAGCGAGACGGTTCCCCGGCTCGAACAGGGCACGGCAAGGCTGGCCTTCTGGTGCGCCGAGGAGCTCGCCGCGGCGGGACGGCCGGAGCGGGTGATTGTCCTGCCGCTTTCCGTGCACAACCGCTACGACGAAACCGACCTGACCGAGCTCGAGGCCTTCGTCGGCGGGCTCGAGTCGGACTGCGGCATCCCCCGCGATCCCGCCTCGCCCGGCATGGCGCCGCGGGTCAAGACGACCGCCTGTTGCGGCGATCCGGGCAGCCTCGCCTACAAGCCTCCGCCGCCGGCCGACGGCGGGGCGTCGCGGCGCGCGATCCTCGCCGCCCGGCTCCGGCGGCTCGACGAGCGCCTCCTGTGCCTCGCGGAAGGCTACTACGGCCTCCGCCCGGCCGCCGCGTCGGGCCGGGAGGACCGCCGCGCCGCCCTCCTCGAGGAAGCCCTCCGCCGCGGCGAGGCGATGCTCGGACTTCCCTCCGAACCCGCGCGGGACCCCCTGTCCGCGGAAGCGGCGGAAAACCGCATCAGCCGCGTCTACCGGATCAGGCAGGCGGGCTGGGACCGCATCTACCCCGAGGGCGGCATCCGCCGGGGTTCGCCCCTGGAACGGCGCCTCGAAAACCGGCTCGCCGGCGAGGCCTGGTACGCGATGCGCCATATGGAGCTCGTCGACCTCCTCCACTATCTCGACGGGGCCTACCTCGACGGGAAGCCTTCCATGGGCCGCCTCGTCGAGACGGCTTCGAGCCTCGGCGACCTCGCCATGCGGCTCGTCGGCGGCGACATCTCCCACCGGCCCAATCCCCTGGCCAAGGCGGCGACGATCGTCGTCGCCCCGCCCCTCGACCTCGGCGCCAGGCTCGGCGAGTACGCCGCCGACAAGCGCGCCGCGACGGCCCGCGCGACGGCCGATCTCGAGTCCGCCTATCTTTCCTGCATCAAGGAGAATCCGCATGCCTAAGCTCACCGACGGCGCGAAGGAGGCGGGCGCCGGGCTCTCCCTCCGCACGAAGCTCGGCTTCGGGATCGGCGATCTCGGGGGCAACCTCTTCTTCACCGCGATGGGCTTCTGGTCGCTCAACTACCTCACCGACACCGCCGGCCTGGCCGCGGCCGCCGCGGGCGCCGCCGTCATGGTCGGCAAGATCTGGGATGCCGTCACCGACCCGATGATGGGCTTCATCTCGGACCGCACGAAGAGCCGCTGGGGCAGGAGGCGCCCCTACTTCCTCTTCGGCGCCTTTCCCCTCCTCCTGGCGATGTGGTGGTTCTTCTCCGCGCCGCCCTTCAAGTCCACCCTGGGCGGCGCCGTCTGGGCCGCGATCGCCCTCTGCGCGCTCAACACGGCCTACACGGTCGTCAACATCCCCTACGGCGCCCTGACGCCCGAGCTCACCAAGGACTACCACGAGCGCACTTCCCTGAACGGCTTCCGCTTCGGTTTCGCCGTCGTGGGCACCATCCTTGGCGCGGCCGCCGTCCAGCCCATCGTCGGGCTCTTCGGCGGGGACAAGAGGGCGGGCTTCTCCGCGGTCGGCCTCGTCATGGGCGCGGTGATGGCCTCGACCATCCTGGTCACCTTCCTCTCCGTCCGGGAGCCGGCCAACGCGTCGGAGGAAGCCCCGACCGAGCGCTTCTTCCCGACCTTCCTCGCGGTCTTCAAGAACCGCCCCTACGTGATCCTCCTCGCCGTCTACGCCTGCAACCTGACGGGCATCACCTTCGTCCAGGGCATCCTCGTCTACTACTTCAAGTACGTGTACGGCGCCGAGTCGATGACCACCCTCGCGATGATCCTCCTCCTCGTCACGGCGATGGCCTGCGTGCCCCTCTCGGTGCTCGCCGCCAAGCGCTTCGGCAAGAAGCGGACCTACCAGTTCGCCCTCCTCGTGATCGCCGTCGCCTGCATGGCGATCTTCTTCCTGGGCCACCGGCTCGGGCCGAACTTCACCCTCGCCGTGATGGTCTTCGCCGGCGTCGGCATCGGCTTCGGCTACGTTCCGCCCTTCGCGATGCTGCCCGACGCCATCGAGCTCGACGCGGCCAGGACGGGCAAGCGCAAGGAAGGCGCCTTCTACGGCATGTGGACCTTCACCTCCAAGCTCGGCGTCTCCCTCGCCACCGTCCTCTCCGGCCTAATCCTGGGAATCGCGGGCTACGTGCCCGACGCGGCCCAGGGAGCGGGTTCCATCCTGGCCATCAGGCTCCTCCTCGGCCCCATTCCGGCGGCGGTCCTCCTCCTCGGCATCCTCGTCGTCGAGCGCTATCCCATCGACGAGGCGGCCTACGCCGCGATCATGGAGGAGGAGAGGAATCGCGCCGAAGCCGGGCGGGCGGAGGCCGGATCCGGCGGGGCGACTCCTTAACGAAGCGCGCCGGCCGCGCTATATTCCCGTTTGGAGGGGATATTATGCCGAGCGTCCGGAGCAGGATCGTGAACGGTTGCCTCAGGCTGAAGCGCGGCCTCAGCCCCGAGCCGGCCGAGGGGCTCGACGTCGCGCGCGAGCGGGCCGAGCTCGCGGCCCTGGCCCGCGCCCTCGGACTCAGGGTTTCCGCCGACCGCGAGGCGGTCGACTCGGGCGGCGTGCCGGCCGAATGGGTCCTCCCGCGCTCCGTCGACAAGGCCGAGGCGGCGGGGCAGACCATCCTCTTCCTCCATGGCGGCTCCTTCAATTCGGGCTCGCCGGCGGTCCACCGCCCGGTGGCGGCCGACGTCGCCGCCGCCGCGCGCTCGCGCGTCCTTGTGGTGGACTACCGCCTGGCCCCCGAGCATCCCTATCCCGCCGCGCCCGAGGACGCGATGGCCGCCTATCGCTGGCTTCTTGCCCAAGGGACGCGGCCGGAGGACATCGTCCTCCTCGGCGACTCGGCGGGAGGAACCTTGGTCCTCAACCTGCTGCTCGCGCTTCGCGACTCCGGATCGCCCCTGCCCGCCGGGGCCGTCTGCCTCTCGCCCTGCACGGACCTTGCCCTCACCGGGGAATCCTGGTCGAGCCGGGCGGGCCGCGACGTCATCCTGGAACGGCGCAAGGTCGAGCGCAGCGTCGAGATCTATCTCCGCGGCGCCGATCCCTCCTCGCCCCTCGTCTCTCCCCTCTATGCCGAGTTGGGCGGCCTCCCGCCCCTCCTGGTCCAGGTGGGCTCGGAGGAGGTCCTGTTGGCGGACAGCGAACGGCTCGCGCGCAAGGCGCGGGCCGCGGGCGTCGCGGTGGAGCTCGAGATTTGGGAGGGCATGCAGCACGAGTGGCACTTCACCGCCGGCTTCGTGCCGGAAGCCCGGCAGGCCCTGGCGAGGATCGGCGACTTCGCGCTGTCCCTCAGGCGGAAGGTTTCGGCGGAGCCCGGCCTGGATCCGGCGTCACCCCAGCCCTGATTTCCCGCCGGCCGCGCGGAAAAGCACCTTGTTCCCGTTTGCCAGGCAGGCGCGCGGCTGCCGGCAAAACCGCTCCGGTCGCCCCTGTCAGGCATCCAGGTCGCCCGCCAGGGCGACGCGGTTCCGTCCGCCTTCCTTGGCCCGGTACAGGGCCTTGTCCGCCGCGGCCACGAGTTCCCCGGGCGTCGTTGCCTGTTCCGGCGCGACGGCCACACCGATGCTCACCGTGATGGAGACGCGCTCCGTCGCGGCGTTGGCGCCCGGCCGGAACTCGAGGTACAGGGACTCGGCCTGGGCGCGGATGGCCTCGGCGAGCTCGCGGGCCCGCCCGGCCGCGGCTCCCGGCAGGAAGAAGGCGAACTCGTCGCCGGAGAGCCGGGCGGCGATCTCCTCGTCCCGCAGGAGGCCGCCGAAGGCCGCGCCGGCCGTCGAGATGACGGCGTCGCCCGCCAGGGGACCGTAGACGGCGTTGATGTCGCGGAAGCGGTCGATGTCGAGCATGAGGAGGGCGCCCCGCGGCCGCGAGCCCGAGCCGCTCGCGAAGCGGGTGCGCATCGTCTCCTCGAGGAAGCGCCGGTTGAAGAGCCCCGACAGGTCGTCGGTGATCGCGCGCCTCCGCGCGGTTTCGCCCCAGCGCA
>JAEUJG010000631.1 GCA_016794765.1 Spirochaetaceae bacterium
CCCAAGGCTCCCGCGACCCTCGCGGCGGCCAAGCCCGCCGGCTCGGCGGAGTCCGCCGCGGCCCCCGCGGCGACCGCACCCGCCGCGCCGACGAGCCTCCTCGAATAGCCCCCCCCGAGAGGCGGAAGTCGGCGGGAAAAGCCGGCTTCCGCCTTGACCGCCCGAGAGCCGCGGCGTAGGCTCTCGGGCGGAGCATTGATGAAAACCACCACCAAAGTCTTCGGCCTCGTCGCCGGCCTCCTCGCCGCCGCCTCCGGTTTCGGCCTCCTCGCCTGGCTCTTCTCCCTCCAAGCCAGCGCCGGCCTCGCGCAATGGGGCTACGGCGGCTATTTCACCGCGGTCGCCGTGGCCGCCGGCCTGCCCCTCCTTCTCGCCCTCGCGGGACTGCCCTGGCTCCGCCGCGAGGAGTCCAAGCTCGGCGCCGGACTCGCGGTCGCCTCGATAGCCCTGGCCGGCCTCGTCATCGCGGGCCTCGCCATCGGCTTCGGCGAACTCCAGCTGCGCTCCCGCGCGCTCACGAAGCCCCTGCCCGCCTCCAATCTCGTCGAGCCCGCCGCCGGCATCGCGCTTCGCGGCCCGGCCGGCAGGGACGGCGGGCCCGTCGCGCGCCTCTCGCTCTCCTCAGATCCCCACTGGGGCAAGCAAAGCGCCAACGCCGCCGCCAGGACCGCCACGCTGAAGAGCCTCGCCGCCGCCCAACCCGCGCGGGACGCCTTCTTCATCCTCGGCGACAACGTAGAGATGGGGATGGACGAGGCGCCCTGGAGGGAGGAGGCCCTCGAGCTCGCCGCCCTCCTTCCCGCTATGCCGCTCAGGCCCCTCCTCGGCAACCACGACGGCCTCGTCAACGGGGAGCATCATTTCCGGAAGTATTTCTTCCCCGACAAGTTCCGCACGGACTCCGGCTCGCCGTTTTATTATTCGATCGAGGCGGGTCCCGCGAAGATCATCGTCCTCAACCTCCTCTGGGGCGCCGAGAGCTTCGACGCCGAGCAGCGCGCCTGGCTCGAGAAGACCCTGGCGGCGACGCCGACGGAGCGGCCCGTCATCGTCCTCTCCCACTGCTTCTTCGCCAGCTCCGGCTACGTGGACGAGGACACCGGCATGCCCTGGTACGACCATTTCGGCACCCTGGCGGAGGTCGCGCCCATCCTCGAGCGCCACAAGGTGGACCTCGTCGTCTCGGGGCACAACCACTACATGGAGCTCCTGGAGCGGAACGGCGTCACCTACGCGACGATCGGCGCCCTGGGCGGCAAGCCCGATCCCGAGCCCACCTTCCTATCGCCGTCTTCGCTGTGGTTCGCCCGCGGGGTCTACGGCCGCCTCGACCTCGACGTCTCAGCGACCTCCATCGCCCTCGCCTTCCGCGACCGGGACGGCGGGCTCCTCAAGGAGTGGACGGTCAAGGCGGCGCGTTAGCCGAAACACCACGAAGGCGCCGCGGCCTCGATCGCCGCCGCGGTCGCCGCCGCCGCGTTCACCCGCGGGAACCGCCCGCGGCGGCCAGCCAGGGCCCGCCCGCCGCTGCCCACCCGGGCCCGGAGGCTCCGGCGGACCCTCTGGACCCTCCGCCGCGGCAGGCCTATACTGTTCGACATCACGATCTGGAAGGAGGCGCCCATGCGCAACGCGAACAGCGCCCCGATCCATGGTCAGCGGCCGGCGGCCTAGATTCCGCCTGGACCGCATCATATAGCAGAAGGCCGGGGTGACCCGGCCTTCTCGTATTTCGACCGCCCGTCGGGCGGCGCGCGGCGCGAAGTCCCGGCTAGAAGCCCAGGCTCTCCCCGACGACGATGACGGTGAAATCCGAAAGGCTCGGCTTCCGGGCCAGGATCTGGTAGACGCGGCAGATCCGGCCGGGTCCCTTGCAGTCCTCGCAGGTGCCCGTCTTCACGCAGGGATTCGGCCGCTCGAGGCGCTTGTTGTTCATCGGCGAGGCCGTGGTCTCGACGCGGGCGAAGGCCTCGTCGATGTCGCGGACGATCTTGTTGACGCCGACGACGACGACGGTCTTCTTGGGGCCGAAGGTGAGGGCGGCGACGCGGTTGCCGTTGCCGTCCACGTTGAGGATCTCGCCCTCCAGCGTGACGGCGTTGGAGCCGGAGAGGAAGAGGTCGGAGGTCAGCTGGGCGCGGAGGACGGCCAGCTTCTCGTCCTGGCCGAGGCCGGGCACGTTGTGGTCCAGCACCTTGGCGCCGAGGGAGGCGACCTTCTCGGGCGCGCCGATGGCGCGGAGGCTCATCGAGCCGCCGAAGCCGACGCTCATGCCGGGCTTCACGAAGGAGGCGATCCGCGCGAGGGCGGCCTTGCCGTCGGGGTAATACTCCGCCTCGAATCCGTTCTTCTTGAGGGCTTCGCAGGCGGCGGTGCCGAGGGTCTCGGCGTGCCAGGCTTCGACTGGGCTCATGGGGGTCTCCTTGGGGCGATGGTCTGGTGGGGCCAAGAATACACCCCCCGGGCGCCGGAGTAAAGCCGCCGCCCCTTGCCGGCTCCTCGGCCCGCACTTGCCGGCCCCGCGCCCCGGGCGCGGCCTTGGCGCGGCGTTGACGCGGCGTCCCCCGCTTGTCGGCATCGGGACGGGAATCGGAAAAGGGCCCGCCTTCCACGGCCGCGAAATTCCGCGCCGGGCCGCAACGGAAAGCCCGCCTCCGCGGTCAATACGCCATGCCAGGTCCCGCCCTGCTCCGCCCGACGGGGAGGAGGGGCGCGGCCAAGATCCACGAGGAGTTGAGCCCATGTCCGATGTTCCAGCGCCGCGCTTCGTCCCCACCCTCGAGCGGACGACCCTCGGCCTTTCAGGCGACCGGTCCGCGCGGGACGAGCGCCCGGCCTTCTATGCCCTCGACAACGCCGCCACCATCATGCCGGCGACCTCCGGGGATACCTGCACCTCGCTGTTCCGCCTCTCCGTGGACCTCGACGAGGAGCTGGACCGGGACCGCCTCCAGGCCGCCCTCGACGCGACCGTCGCCCGCTTTCCCTACCTGGCCGTCGAGCTCCGCCGCGGCTTTTTTTGGTACTACCTGGTGCCGGCGACCCGTCCGGTCCTCGTGGAGGATGACGCGCCTTCGCCCTGCCAGGGCTTCGACCCGAACCACCGGGGCACCTGTCTCTTCCGCGTCCGCGCGCGCGGCGCGCGGCTGGCCGGCGAGTTCTCCCACATCGTGGCCGACGGCAAGGGCGCCATCCGCTTCATGAAGACCCTCGTCGCCGAATACTGCCGCCTCGGCGGCGTCCCGGTCGAGGCCGGGGATCCCGACATCTACGACCTCGCCGACCGCCCTTCGCCCGCGGAATGGGAAGACGCCTACGACCGCCACTACGAGCCCAGCCTCCCCGTCCCCGTCATGGGCCGAAAGGCCTTCCATGTCGACGGCGCCCTCCTCGACACGGGGCACTATCGCGTGACGACCGGTCGCCTGCCCCTGGCGCCGGCCCTCGCCGCGGCCAAGTCCCGCGGCGCCACCCTCACCGAGTTCTTCACGGCCGTCTACCTCGACAGCCTCCAGGAACTCTGGCTGGAGGCTCCCGCCGCCGCCCGGCGCCATACCCAGCTGGCCGCCGAGATCCCCGTCGACATGCGGCGCCACTACCCGACCGCGAGCAACCGCAACTTCACCCTGTTCATCATCGTCGGCCAGGACATGCGCCTCGGGCCCCGCGACTTTCCCGCCATCCTCGAACGCGTCAAGCTCCAGTCGCGGCTCGAAAACGACGCGCGCGAGCTCGCCCGGCAGATTTCGCGCAACGTCAACGGGACGAGACATCCCCTCATCAACCTCATCCCCTTGCGCGCCAAGGACTTCGCGGCGCGGATCCTGGCCGCCGCCCTCGGCGAGGACTACGTCTCCGGCGTCGTCATGAACCTCGGCCCCGTCGACTTCCCGGAAGGCCCGGCCGGGCGGATCAGGCGCTTCGACCTCGCGCAGGCCCCCTCGACCAAGACCAAGGCGAATCTCGCCATCCACAGCCACGCCGGAGAGCTCTACGTGACGGTCTCCAGCCTCGCCCGGGAGCCTGAGCTCGAGGACTGCGTATTCCGGCGGCTCGCCGCCCTCGGCCTCCCCGCGCGGCTCGACAGTTACGGCGGCGCCCCGGCGGACTAGGCCCCGGGCCTTGCGGCGGGACGGCGGCGGCGGGTACAGTCGTCATATCTCCAAATACCCCGCGCGCGCCGCGCGCTCCAGGAGCGTACGCATGAAGGAAATTCTCGTCCTCAACGGGCCCAACTTGAACCTCCTCGGCAAGAGGGAGCCGGAGATCTACGGCAGCCTGACCCTCGCGGAAATCGACGAGCGGGTCGCGGCCCTCGCGGTGGACATCGGCATCCTTCCGCGCTTCGTCCAGTCCAACGTCGAAGGCGTCCTCGTGGACGAACTCCACGCCGCGATGCGCTGGGCGGAGGGCGCCATTTTCAACGCGGGCGCCTACACGCACAGCTCCATCGCCTTGCGCGACGCGATAGCCGCCGTGGGCTACCCCGTCATCGAGGTCCATCTCTCCAACACCGACGCGCGGGAGGAGTTCCGGCGGGTCTCGATGATCGGACCGGTCTGCGTGGGCACGGTGAAGGGCTTTGGCTGGCGCTCCTACACCCTGGCCCTGCGCGCCCTGGCGGAGCTGATCGGCGAAGGCGGAGACTGACGGGAGGCTGGCCCGGCTGCGGCCCGGCCCGGTGGCGCGGCGGCGGCGCCGCCAAGCCCCGGCGCGGCCCGCCGCACGGCAACTCAGAGCCCGAGGCGGGACTCCCGCCGCGCCCGCCGCTCCGCGAAATGGCGCTCGCGGGGCCCCGGTTCCGCCCTGAAGGCCCGCCCGGCCGTCGCGGCCCGACGGACGCGGACCGAACCGGATCCATCCCGCAAGGCGCGGGCCCGCGCCTTGCCTTCCACGCTCCGCAGCATGAGGCCCGGCTTCGAATCCCACGCGGGCGCCTCGCGCCGCCGCGGCCTGGGCGGCGGCGGCGGAAGAACCAGGGCGGCGATCTCCTTGGCGACCGGCCGCCCCTCAGGCAGGCGGCTGAAGGCCCGCGTTGCCGACCGCGCGAATATCTCGCGCCGCGAGGGCGGGAGCCCGAGAACCGCGACGGCGAGCTCCCCCCAATCCAGTTTCCCCTCGAGGCGGCCGATCGCCTGAAGCCAGACGAGCGGGTAGTCGCCGCCGCCAAAGGCCTCGGCGTCCCCGAAGTCCTCCTTGGCGTTTTCAAGGAGCCCGCCGGCCAGATGGTACATGCCGCGGCGCTGCCTGAGGAGCCAGTTTCCCGGATCGCGGTCGATCCCGTGCTCGACCCAGGCGAGTGCCTTCCGCCAGTCGGCCAGGGGGAAGTTGTAGTAGGGCGACAACCGGACGGAATCCGAAAGGCCCGAGCTCAGGCAGGCGAAGGCGACGACGGTGAAGCAGATCGGCAGGATGCCGCCGTCGCCAAAGGGCAGGGAATTGTAGCCGGCATGGAGCGCGCTCGCCACGCAGAGGCCCAGGACGGGATAGCCCCAGGCGCCGCGCGGCTTCCGTCCCGTGAAGTAGTAGTCGGCCGCGCCCCAGGAAAAACCCGATATGGCGCCCCAGGTCATGTGCCCCGCGACGCAGACCGTCGCCCGGAACAACAGGGCCGCCGGATCGATCCAGAGGGAATACAGGACGTTCTCCACCAGGGCGAAGCCGAGGCCGACGGAGGCGCCCTGGATCGCCGCGTCCGCGGGATCCTTCACGGATTTCGTCTTCTTGGCCAGGACAAGGAACACGAAGAACTTGGCGAGCTCCTCGCTCGGGGCGTTGACGAGGAAGAAGAAGGAGACTTCGCCGCCGACCATCGAATTCCAGGGGCTGTAGGCGTAAAAGGGCAGGCAGAGCGGCGACGAGAGCATGCCGAGGAAGACGAAGAGGGGCACGACCCTCCGCTGGCCCTTCTTCACGGCGAAGACGTCGCGCCGCTTGAGCCAGCCGAGCCAGAACCAGGCCGAGGCGAGGTTGATGAGGA
>JAEUJG010000415.1 GCA_016794765.1 Spirochaetaceae bacterium
GTCAGCATCGAGGCCCTGATGTCGCCGGAGCGGGCCTCTATGGCGCCGCTCGCGGTCTTGAGCTCCTCCGTGGAGACGACGAGGGCGGCCAGGGCGGAGCCGACCTCGGTCCCGCGCTCCGCAAGGCCGCTCACGCCCGCCAGGACCTCGCGGAAGCTTCCGGCGGCGTGGGCCATGCCCTCGGTCATGGCGCGGATGGACTGTCCGGCCTCCGCCGCGCCGGCGGCCGTCTCGTCGATCTTCCCGGTGACGGCCTTGAGCTGGCGCGAGATGGTCGCGGCGTTCCCGCCCGTCGTCTCGGCGAGCTTCCGGATCTCGGCGGCGACGACGGCGAAGCCGCGGCCGCGGTCGCCCGCGTGGGCGGCCTCGATGGCGGCGTTCATCGCGAGGAGGTTCGTGCGCTCGGCGACGTCGTTGATGACGCCCGCCATGTCGGCGATGCCCGCCGCGCAGCCGCCGATCTCCCGGACAGCGGCCAGGACGGCGCCTACCGTCGCCTCGCCCTCGCGGGCGCGCAGCGTCAGGGAGTCGGCCTCGGCGCCGCGCTCGCCCGCGAGCCGCGCCAGTTCGCCGAGGCCCGCGACGATGGCCCCGGAGGCCGCCGTGGACTGGCAGACCGCGGCGGACTGCCGCCTGACGAGGTCGCCCACCGCGTCGATGCCTTGGGCGATGCCGGCCACGGCCTCGTCGACCCGGCCGATGCTCCCGTCGAGGGAGGCGATCTTGCCCTGGAGGGAGCGGACGGTCGCGTCGAGCTCCGTCGCGGTGGCGGAGGCCTCCTCCGAGCTCGCGGCGAGCTCCTCGCCGATGGCGAAGCCGCCCCGTCCGACCTCCTTGAGGCGGACGACGGTCGCCTCGAGCTTGGCGACGAAGGCGTTGAAGTAATCGGCGAGCTCGCCGGTCTCGTCCCGCGAAGCCACGGGGAGGCGGAGGGCCAGGTCGCCTTCGCCCTCCGCGATCTCGCGCAGGGCCGAGGCGGCGCGCCTCACGGGCTCGGCCACGAGGCGCGAGGAGAAGAACACGAGGAGGAGCACGAGGACGAGGGCGGCGAGGCCCCAGGCGCCCAGGATGACCGCGAGCCGTCCCGAGCGCGCGTGGATCGCCGACTCGGGCACGAAGACGGCGAGGGCCCAGCGCGTGCCCGTCTCGTCGACCGGGAAGCCGCGGACCACGGCGTGATGGGCGACGCCGTCCCGGAGGACGGGGCCCTCCCAGTCGGCGCCCGCGGCGGCGCTCTCCTTGAGCTTCGCGAAGCCGGCCGCTCCGTAGCGCGGGGCTTCATCGTCCACCGCCTTGCCGAGGAGGGCCGGGTCGGCGTGGCCCGCCACCAGGCCGCCGGGCCCGTAAAGGGCCGCGAAGCCGCCGCCCTCGATCTTGATGCGGTCCACGACGGCCTGGAAGGAGTGTTGGGGCATGTCGATGCCGACGACGCCGGCAAAACCGGCGCGACGGTCGCGAAGCACGGCGATGACGCTCGACTCGAGACGCTCGGGCTCGCCGTCGGCGTAGCTGTAGAGGTAGGGGCCGACGACCAGGCCCTTCCCCGTGCGCTTGGGGGTCTGGAAGTACTCCGACTCCGCGACCTCGGTCTCCGAGGCGATCTTGCGGCTGTAGCCGCCGGCGGACGTTCGGTGCCAGGTGACGTCGAGCCTGCCCGCCTCGTTGCCGAGGGGACCGCCGCGATGGGCGGCGTCGAGGCCGTCGAGGGCGTCGGTTTCCCAGGTGGTCCAGATGGAAAGATAGTCGGCGTTGCGCTCCAGGAAGGCCAGGACGAGCCGGTCCACGTATTCGCGCCGCCGCTCCGGCGGATCGCGGTCGGCGTCCTCCAGGATCTGGCCGATCGTCCGCGCGACCGCGAAGGCTTCGCCCACTTCGGCCTGGACGACCGCCGCATAACGCGCGGCCGTCTCCGCGGCCGTGTCCTCCACGAGGTCCCGGACGAGGGCGGAGGAGCGGAGGTAGACGACGAAAACGAGGATCGCCAGGACGAAGGCGAAGGTCGCGCCGAAGAGCAACTGGAGCTTGGCGCCGATGCCGAGACGGTGTTTCATGTTTTCCCCGATCGAGCTGATATATCATAACTCGACGGTGTAGGCTGTCAAGGGCGGGCGGCGTCCGGAGCCTCCCCCTCGGCACGCCCCTGGCCCCCCGGCGACCCGACCTAGGCGCCGCCCGGAGTTCCCTCCCCCGCGCCGCCCGGTGCGCCGTCCCCCGCGCCGCCGATGTCGCCCGCGCAGAGGTCCCCGGTCGTCTTGAAGCGGCCGAGTTCCTCCTCCATGACGCCGACGGAGCGGGAGTTCTCGATGCCGAGGCGGGACAGGGCCTCGGCCGCGCCGGTCATCTCGTTGATGCCGGCGGCCATCTCGGCGAAGCCCGCGGTGTTCTCGCTCGACAGGCGGGAGATCGTGAGCATGGAATCGCGGATGACGTCGGAGCGGGCGTCGATGTCGCCGCTCGCGGCCTTGAGCTCCTCGGTCGCCTCGACGAGGGCCGAGAGGGAGGCGCCGACCTCGGCTCCGCGGCCGGCGAGGCCGTTGAGTCCGCCCAGGACCTCGCGGAAGCTCGCGGCGGCGCGGTCCATGCCCTCGGTCATCGCGCGGATGGAGAGGCCGGCCTCCTCGGCCCCGGCGGCCGTCTCGTCGATCTTCCCGGTGACGGTGCGGAGCTGGCGGGAGATGGTCGCGGCGTTCTGGCCGGTGGCCTCCGCGAGCTTGCGGATCTCGTCGGCGACGACGGCGAAGCCGCGGCCGCGGTCGCCCGCGTGGGCGGCCTCGATGGCCGCGTTCATCGCCAGGAGGTTGGTGCGCTCGGCGACATCGTTGATGACGCCGGCCATCTCGGCGATGCGCTCGGCGTAGCCGCCGATCTCCTTGACCGCCGCCAGGACGGCGCCGACCGTGGCCTCGCCCTCGCGGGCGCGGGCGGCGAGGCCGTCGGCCTCGGTGCCGCGCTCGCCGGCCAGGCGGGCCATGTCGCCGAGGCCCGTGACGATGGCCTCGGACACGCCCTTGGAGGCGGCGACGGCGGAGACCTGCCGGTCCACGAGGCCGCCCACCGCGTCGATCCGCGTCGAGATGCCCGCGACGGCCTCGTCGACCTTCCTGATGCTCCCGTCGAGGGAGGCGATCTTCCCCTGGAGGGAACGCACGGTGGCGGCGAGCTGGGCCACGGTCGCCGAAGCCTCCTCCGAGCTCGCGGCGAGCTCCTCGCCGACGGCGGCGCCGGAGCGCCCAACCTCCTTGAGCCGGGTCACGGTCGCCTCGAGCTTGCAGACGAAGGCGTTGAAGTAGGCGGCGAGCTCGCCGGTCTCGTCGCCCGAGTCGTCGGCCAGCCGGAGGCGGAGGTCGCCCTCCCCTTCCGCGACGTCCTTGAGCGCGTGTGAAACGCCGCGGATGGGTTTCACGATGATGCCGGAGGCCGCGAAGACGAGGGCGAGCATCGCGAGCAGCGCGAGGGCGCCGGCGACGAGGAGGACGCGGACGAGCTCCGCCGAGCGGCCGAGGAAGGCCGCCTCCGGCACGAAGACGGCGAGCTTCCAGCGCGCGTAGCTGTCGCCGATCCGGAAGGGCTTCACCGACACGAGCATCGGCGCGCCGTCGCGGACCAAGGGCAGCGATTCCTCGACGCCGCTCGTCACGGCCGCCTTGTAGCGCTCGAAGTCCGCGGGGGCGAACATGCCCGCCTCGGCCTCGATGTCGGCGCCCGCGAGGTTCGAATCGGGATGGGCGGCGACAAGGCCGCCCTTGGAGTAGAGGACGGCGAAGCCCTTGCCGTAGGGGTTCACCGCGCCGATGACGGCCTGGACGGCGCTGACGGGGATGTCCACGCCGACCACGCCGAGGGCGCGCAGGTCCTGGGTGAAGACGGGCACGACAAAGCTCGTGACGAGGACTTCGGGAAGTCCCTCGGCGTAGCGCCGCGGATAGGGGCCGAACACGCCGATCTGGAGGGTCTTGGCCGGCTGGACGAAGCGTTCCTCGCCCGTGACCTCGGCCTCGGTCGGCGTGACGCGGCGGATGACGGAGTCCGCCCCCCGGTACCAGGTGCCGGCGTAGCGGCCGCTCTCGTTGCCCCGCGCCGTGCCGCGGTTCCTGGCGTCGAGTCCGTCCAGGGCGTCGGGCGACCAGGCGGTCCAGACCGCGGAGAAGCGGTCGTTCTTTTCGAGGGACAGGGCCAGGAGTTCGTCGAGGCGGGCGCGGCGCTCGGCCGGCGGGGCCTCCAGCGCCGAGCCGGTCAGCTGGGCCAGCGTGGTAGCGACGACGAGCGGCCGTTCGACCGCGTTCTCGGTGACCGCCGCGTAGCGGGAGGCGGTGTCGGCGGCGGCCTCGGCGAGGAGTTTGCCGAGAAGCCCCGACAGCCGCAGGTTGACGATCAGCACCAAAGCCGCCAAGACGACCGCGACGGCCATCCCGATCAGCAGTTGCAGTTTGACCCGGATCGAAGCTCGTAAGCGCATCAGTGCCCCTCTAGCGAGTGTTTCGGTCGGCTTTCGCCGCCGCCTTAGGCTCCTCTGGAAGTAGTACCATTTTTTACCATGTATAAAAAATCCCCTCGAACGAGGTCGATTCAACCCGCAAAACGGAGCCCGACTTCGGCCAACCGCGCGCAGGCTCGGCCTTCACAGCCCCGAAAAACGGCACTATACTGGTCGAAAAGGAGCCCCAATGAAAGCGCTCGTCAAGAAAAGCCCCGAGGTCGGCCTTTGGATGCAGGAAGTGCCGATGCCCTCCGTCGGCCCGAAAGACCTCCTCATAAAAGTCAAGAAGACCGCCATTTGCGGCACCGATGTCCATATCTACAAATGGGACGCCTGGTCGCAGCGGACCATCAAGACCCCGATGACGATCGGCCACGAGTTCGTCGGCGAGATAGCCGACATGGGCCGCGAGGTCGTCGGCTGGAAGGTCGGCGAGCGCGTCTCGGCCGAGGGCCACATCGTTTGCGGCGAATGCCGCGCCTGCAAGGCCGGGAAGCGCCACCTTTGCCCGAACACCAAGGGCGTCGGAGTCAACCGCGACGGCTGCTTCGCCGAGTATGTCGCCGTTCCCGCCGCGAACGCCTGGCGCGTCCATCCCGCCGTCTCCGACGACGTGGCGGCGATCTTCGACCCCTACGGCAACGCGACCCACACCGCCCTCTCCTTCGACATGGTCGGCGAGGACGTCCTCATCACCGGCGCCGGCCCCATCGGCTGCATGGCCGCGGCCATCTGCCGCCACAACGGCGCGCGCAACGTCGTCATCACCGACGTCAACGACTACCGCCTCTCCCTCGCCAAGAAACTCGGCGCCGACCGCGCCGTCAACGTGGGCAAGGAAGACCTGAAGAAGGTGATGGACGAACTCGGCATGGTCGGCGGCTTCGACGTGGGCCTCGAGATGTCCGGCAGCCCCCAGGCCTTCGCCCAAATGCTCGAAAACATGTACAATGGCGGCCGCATCGCCCTCCTCGGCATCATGCCCAACGGCGCCGGCATCGACTGGGACAAGGTCATCTTCAAGGGCCTCTTCCTCAAGGGCATCTACGGCCGGGAAATTTTCGAGACCTGGTACAAGATGGAGGCCATGATCCGCTCCGGCCTGGACATCAGCCCCGTCATCACGCACCGCTTCAAGTTCGACGACTTCCAGAAGGGCTTCGACGCGATGCTTTCGGGAGAATCCGGCAAGGTCGTGCTCAGCCTCGAATAAGGGCGAGTCCGCGTCGAAGCCCAGGGTTGATCGACGAAGGCCTTGGCCTTCGTCGCCGCCGGACGCGAGCCCGGCGCGCGATGCCGTCCGGCGCGCCGCGCGGGAATCCATGGCGATCCCCGCGCGGTTCGCGGCTTGAAATCCCCCCCCTCGCTTCTGGCGGGATTTCAGGGTATTATCCATCGGTGCCCCGCGCGGCGCCGGGGATTCCCCCGCTGGCGAGGGTTGCGCGGCGGTTCCGCGGCGCCCCGCGCCCGGTATGGGTGGGCGGAGGAAGCGCGGACAGGAGTGCGGCACCGCCGCCCCTCCGCCGACCGGCCCGCCGATCCGCGGCGCGGCGCGCGGCCCCGGAGCCCGGATGGGGCATAAAGAAGCGCCGAAGCGCGGGCGACCGGGGGATCGCGGCCGACCAAGCGTCCGGAGTTGGGCCTTTGCGGGCCATCCCGCGCGCCGGAGAACCAGCAACGCGAAAGCGCCCGTATTGAGGCGCCATAATTCCAGAGCTATAGTGAAGGTACCGTGAGAAAGCATCGCTCCAGGTTCCCCGAAGGGACCGACGATCCGCGGACCGAACCGCATGGTTCAGAATCCGCGCCGGACGATTCGCGTTCGGCTCCCATGTCCGATCCCGCCGCCCGCGGCGAGGATGGTTCCAGCCCGGCGGGCGCCGATCGCCCGCCCAAATCCCGCCGCTCCCGGCGAGGCCGCGGCCACGGCGAAGGCCGGACGGACGAACGGCCCGACAACGCGTCCGCCGGGGTCCAGCCCGCCGCGACTTCGAATCCGGATGCCGCCGACCAGGGCGCCCGCCAGGACGGCGAGTCGGGAGAGGCCAAGAAAAGCCGCTCCCGCCGGCGCCGCGAGCGCCGCAAGGAAGCCAAGGCCCGCGGCGAGGGCGAGGCGCCGACCCCGCGCGCCGACCGTCCGAAAGAGGAGCGGCCGGGCGACCGGCAGTCCCGCGGGGCGGAACCCCGCCTCGAACACCGCAAGGGCCAGCGGAACGAGGGGAAAAAGCCCGGCACCGAGGAACGCCAGCGTCGTTCCGGCCAGGACGAGCGTCCCCGCGACGGCTTCCGTCCCGCGGGCGAGCGCCGCGACCGCGACGAATCGCGCCAGCGGCGCCAGCAGCCCCTCGGCGAGAACCGGTCCCGCGCCGACCGGCCCCGCCGCGAAGACCGCCCCTTCCGCGAGGATCGTCCCTACCGGGAGGACCGCGCCAATCGCGCCGACCGCCCCTACCGCGGCGCGGAGGATCCGTACGCCCGGCCGGCCCCGCGCCGCCAGGCGCGTCCCGAAGGGATTCCCGAAAATCTCGACGACGAGCTCGAGCTCCCGCCGGGCTTCCGCGGTCCGACGGGCGAGCCCATCGGCTCCCGGGACCGCCGGGGCGCTTTCGGCAAGAAAACCGCGCCGGCCGTCCGGGTCCTGGAGCGGCTCTCTCCCTCGCCGGAAAGCCTCCAGATCCTCGCCAAGCTCGAGGCCGTGATCGAGGAGGCGGCGCCCATCCAGGCAAAGCATCGCGCGGGCCTCAAGGGCGACATCCGCGGACTCTGGGAGGAGCTCACCTCCGACCGCGAGTCCCGCTCCGCCGACTACCTCGGCACGCCGCCCGCCATGTCGGCCTACCTCCGCTACTTCATGCCCTGGAACGTCTTCAGGCTCTCCGCGATCTTCTCCAACGCGGACTTCTGCCTGCCGGACAACGCCGTCATCGTCGACGTCGGCTCCGGCCCCCTCACCCTGCCCATCGCCCTCTACGCCTCCCGCCCCGAGCTGCGCGAGGTACCGCTCACCATCTACTGCATGGACCGCGTCGAGCGCGTCCTGGAGGCGGGCAAGGCGGTCTTCGAAACGCTCTGCCTGCGCACGGGCGGCAGGCTCCCTCCCTGGCGCATCGAGCTCCGCAAGGAAGGCTTCGGCGGGCCCCTGCCCGAGCGGGCCCACCTGCTCGCGGCGGCTAACGTCTTCAACGAGTTCTTCTGGAAGGACAAGCGCTCCCTGGGCGACCGCGCCATCGACACCGCGCGGACCCTCCTCTCCTACCTCCGGGAGAACGGCAGCCTCTTCGTGATGGAGCCGGGCGATCCCCGCTCGGGCGCCTTCATCACCTCGCTCCGCGCAGCCCTGCTCGCCGAGGGCGCCTCGCCCCTCGGCCCCTGCCCCCACGCCCTGTCCTGCCCCATGCCCGGCGTGTTCCGCCACCTCCTTCCGCCGGAGGAGACGCGCGTCGTGAAGGGCGACCCGAACGCCGCGCCCTCGCGCTTCGTCCTCCCGCCGGTCGTGATGCCGAAAAAACGCGACAAGTTCCCGTGGTGCCACTTCGGCGTCGACACCGACCAGGCGCCGTCCTGGCTCCAGGCCCTCTCCGCCGAGGCGGGCCTTCCCAAGGAGCGCGCCGTGCTCTCCTACCTCTGGGCGGCGCGCGGCCTCATGTCGCGCTCCCTCGCGGGAGTTCCCGATCCCCAGCGGCTCGGCTCCGAAAAGGAACGCCGCGCCCGCGTCGGCAAGGGCATCCTCGTCCGCGTCGTCTCCGAGCCCTTCGGCCTTCCCGAGGGAGCCACCGGCCAGTACGCCTGCTCGAGCCTCGGCTACACCCTCCTCAGGCGGCCGCGCGGGGAAGATCCCTACGAGCCGGGCGACCTCCTCGAGGTGACGACGGCGCCGCTCGGAAAAAACGACGAAAAATCCGGAGCGATTATTCTTCCCACTTGACATTGCGGTGCCGTCGTCGCTATAGTGCCCGTGTCGTCAAGACACGGGGGCGTGGCGAAGCTGGTTATCGCGCCGGCCTGTCAAGCCGGAGATCGCGGGTTCAAGCCCCGTCGCTCCCGTAGGATCCGTCACACGACGGATCCTTTTTATTTCGGGCTGTAGCGCAGGGGCTAGC
>JAEUJG010000461.1 GCA_016794765.1 Spirochaetaceae bacterium
CCCGCGTCCAGCGCGAGGAGGGATTGGCCTATCTCTTCATTTCACACAACCTTGATTTGGTGCGCCACGTGAGCGACCGCATCCACGTCATGTACCTCGGGCGGGCGGTGGAGGAGGGCGGGGCTGAGGAGCTCTTCGAAAGGCCCCTCCACCCCTACACGGAGGCCCTCCTGGCCTCCGTGCCGGGCTGGGACCCGACGGACCGCCGCATGTTCGGCCGCGTCCTGTCGGGCGAGCCGCCGAGCCCCCTCTGGGACCCGCCGGGTTGCCCCTTCGAACCGCGCTGCCCCAAGGCCTGCGAACGCTGCCGCGCCGAGGCGCCGGCCCTGCGCGAGCTGGCGCCCGGACGGCGCGTCGCCTGCCATTTGGCCTAGAGGCGCCGATAGTAGGAACCGGGAAACTGGAGTTCCGAGCCGAGCGGTCGTGGTTCGGAACGAGGCGTTCGCGGGAGCCGCGGCGGGGCTGGCCCATGGAGCTGGCCTCGCGGCCCCGGCATGCGGCAGCGGCCGCGCGATCGACCCGGCGGGAATCCAACAAGCCGCTCCGGCGGTCCGCCCCGTATCAGCAGACCTTCAAGGCATCGATCTCCGCGACCGTCCGCGCGCCGGTCATCAGCATGGCTTCGGCGAGCTCGGCGCGTACTTTTTCGAGGTAGAGCCGCGCGCCCTCGGCGCCGCCGCCGTAGACGGACCAGGTGAAGGGCCGGCCGACGAGGACGCCGTCCGCGCCGAGGGCCAGGGCCTTGAAGACGTCGAGGCCCGTGCGGAAGCCGCCGTCTATGAGGACCTTCATCCGGCCGCCGACCGCTTCGGCGATCGCGGGGAGGACTTCTATAGTGGAAGGCGTCTCGTCGAGGACGCGGCCGCCGTGGTTCGACACGACGATCGCGGCGGCGCCCGCCTCCAGGGCCTTCCGCGCGCCCGCGACCGTCATGATCCCCTTCAGGATGAAGGGGATGGGCACGGAGGCCGCGATCTCGCGGAGGGCCGGTACGGGCATGGGCGCGACGGGCTTGCCCTGCGCGGCGAGGAGGACGAGGCCTGCGGCGTCGATGTCCATCGCGAAGGCGAAGGCGCCCGCGGCGGCGGCCTTGCGGGCCTTCGCGACCACCTCGACGAGGCTCCAGGGTTTGATGGTGGGGACGCCGTGGCCGCCCAGGGCGGCGATGGCCTCGATCGTGCCCTCGTAGACCTCGTCCTTGACGCCATCCCCCGTGAAGGCGGCGCTGCCCGCGGCCTTGCAGCCCTCGAGGACGGCCGCCGAGTAGCTGCGGTCGCTATGGGCTTCGCTGTAGTGTAGGCCCACAGCGCCGACGGGCGCGGCGAAGACGGGGAGGGCGAAGCGCTTCCCGAAGAGCTCGACCTCCGTGGAGACGGTAACGGGCTCGTGGATCGTGTCCATGGCGAGGCGGATCTTCCTGAGCTCCGCGTAGTTCCGGACGAAGCCCGCGCCCGTGCCCTTGCCGCCGGGGCCGGGAATCCGGCCGCGGCAGGCGAGGCCGTCGCACTCGGGGCAGACTTTGCAGTGCGGCCCGATGGTCTCTTTGGCCTTCGTTCGGACGTCCTGGTAGTTCATCGTATCCTCCTTGGCGCTCCGGTCCCGCTTCCCGTAGCCCTCTTTTCGTGCCTGATCCAGTCTCTTCCCCGTTCGCGCGGATTCGTGGCGATTCTTGTATCTTCCCGTCCTCTACCTTGCCGACCCCAGTCCCCGGTCCCCCTCCACCTTGATCCAGCAGAGCTCGTGGCGGTTGTGCCAGAGGTGGACGACGCGGGAGCCGGGGACGGCGGCGAAGCGGTCGGCCGTCGCCTTGTCGAAGTCGGCGCCCTGCATCTTGATCGTGCAGACGAAATTCCGCGCCAGGCCCGACTCGAGCCACTTCTCCACCCAGGCGAAGAGGGCCGGCGGATAGCAGATGACGTCGGAGCAGAGCCAGTCCACGGGGCCGAAGTCTTCGGGCTTCAGCGTGAAGGCGTCGTGGCGCAGGGTCTTCACGTTCGGCAGGGCCGCGATGCGCGGCTCGAGGTCGGCGCGGTCGATCGCGGTCACCTCCGCGCCCAGGCCCGCCAGGGCCCAGGTCCAGCCGCCGGGCGAGGCGCCCGCGTCCACGCACCTTTCGCCCGCCTTCGGGAAGACGCCCGCCAGGGCCAGGGCCTCCCAGATCTTGCGGTAGGCGCGGCTCGGCGGGCCCTCCTTGTCCTCCTCGAACTCGAACTCGCCGTTCGGGAAGGGGCTCGAACACTCCGGCGAGGCGAGCATCGTGTGCTCGTCGAGGAGGGTGAAGGCGCCCATCGGCACCTCCGGCACCTCGAGGGGAAAGCGCTTGGGCTTCAGGGGG
>JAEUJG010000488.1 GCA_016794765.1 Spirochaetaceae bacterium
GATCGCCTCCCTCGAGGGGAAATAATTGTAGATGGTGCCTTGGGCCATGCCGGCTCGTTGGGCGATCGTACGGATGTTGAGCGCCGCCCAGCCCTCCGTCGGCAGGTGTTCCCGCACGGCGCGCAGTATTGCCCCCTTGGCGTCTCCGAGCAGCTTTGGCATGTCGTCCCCTTGGGCTCGCGGCGGTTTATATGAGCGACGTTCATATAAACTCAAGAGGGCGCCATGGTCAAGCCCCCCGAGGGCTTTCCGGCCACGGCATCGCCGTCCGGCGGCGCGGCTGAAGGCCTCCGGGGCGCGGTCCGGCCTCGTAGACCGCTTAAACTTGACGCCTCCGAGTTATCCGTGGTACTTTTGCTCGAATCTCTCCCTTAAGGAACCGACATGGATAAGCTTACGTCCGGTCTCGTCGTCCTCCAGGCTCAGGGCGGCAACCCCACGATGCAGATGGTTTCCACCCTGGTTACCTTCGGCCTCGTTTTCGTCATTTTCTATTTCCTCATCATCCGGCCCCAGAACAAGAAGCAGAAAGAGGCCCAGAAGATGATCGCGGCCGTCAAGAAGGGCGACAAGGTCGTCACCATCGGCGGTGTCCACGGTACGGTCCACGCCGTCAAGGACGGCACCATTGTCGTCCGCGTCGACGACAATTGCAGGATCGAGTTCTCCAAGTCCGCGATCGCGGCCGTCACCGCCAAGGGCGAGGAAAAGGCCGAGATCGAGGAAAAACCCGCCGAGGAAAAGAAGTAGTCCTCCCGCGAAGCTCGAGGCCGGCCTCGTCGCGCCGCGGTCCGCCCTGTAGGCGGACCGTGGCGTTTGCCGGCCTATTCTCTCATCTGGAGTAGTCGGAATGAGCAAAACGCGACGGTTCATCATCGTCCTGGCGGTCATCGGGATCGCTTTCGCCTTTCTCTATCCGTCCCTGAACTGGTATTTCTTCACGCCGAAGGAAGACCAGGCCATCGCCGTGGGCTCGAGGGAGCAAATCCGCGAGTATTCCCGCCGCATGGCCTTCAAGGACATCACCGAGCTCAAGCGCCTCGCCGCCGCCGGCGACGAGAAGCCCTTGCCCTCCGAGTTCAAGGACGTCGTCGGTGTCGCCGCGAAGCTCTACAAGGAGTCTCGCCTCGCCGCCCCCAAGGTCTGGACCGCCAAGACCGTGTTGACGGCCTTCGACAACGAGCGGGCCGCCTATGACGCCATCGAGGCCAAGTACCGCGCCACCGTCCTCGCCGTCAAGGCCCGGCACGGCAACGCCGTCCAGCTCGGCCTCGACCTTTCCGGCGGCATGAGCGTCATCATCCAGGCCGACCTCGAGGCGCTCTCCAAGAAGCTGGGCCACACGCTTTCCGCCGCCGAGCGCGAAGACGCGATGAAGCGCGGCATCGAGGTCCTCAACAACCGCATCGACACGTTCGGACTCACCGAGCCCGTCATCCGCCGGCAGGGCGAGGACCAGATCTACGTCGAGATCCCCGGCACCGCCGATCCCGAGCGCATCAACTCGATCATCATGGGCCGCGGCAAGCTCGCCTTCCACATCGTGGACGACGAGGCCACCGCCCGCCTCGAGACCTACCTGGCTTCGAACCCCCTCGGCGTGGACGAGAAGAGCCTCAAGGTCGCCGACGCGGGCATCGTGCCCGCGGGCTCCGTGATCCGCAAGTTCTACAAGAAGGACAGCTACGGCCTCGACGAGTTCACCGGCCGCTACCTTGTCATCAACGAGGTCCCCGGCCTCGACGGCACCCACGTCCAGAGCGCCCAAGTCTCCAGCGATCCCATCACGGGCGCCCCCGAGACCAACTTCGTCCTCGACAAGCAGGGCGGCGAGCTCTTCTACGCCCTGACGAGCGCCAACGTCAACAAGACCCTCGCCGTCGTGCTCGACGACAGGATCAAGGCCGGCGCCCGCATCCAGGAGCCCATCCGCGAGTCCGTCCGCATGACGGGCTTCGGCGCGGAGGAGGCGAACAACCTCGCCCTCATCCTCCGCACCGCCGCCCTGCCCATCGAGCTCTCCGTGGTGAGCCAGCAGGCGATCGGCGCCTCCCTCGGCGAGGAGTCGATCGTCCAGGGCCGGAACGCGATCCTCGTCGGCATCCTCGGCGTCTTCGTGTTCATGTTCCTCTTCTACAAGGGCGCCGGCGTCAACGCGACAATCGCCCAAGTGCTCAACCTCTACCTCATGCTCTCAATCCTCACGGCCTTCAAGCTGACGCTGACCCTGCCCTCCATCGCGGGCTTCGTGCTCACGATCGGCATGGCCGTAGACGCGAGCGTCGTCATCTTCGAGCGCATCAAGGAAGAGATGGCCGTCGGCAAGTCCCGCAAGGCCGCCATCGACGCCGGTTTCCACCGCGCCTTCTGGGCGATCTGGGACTCCAACATCACGACGATCATCGCTGCCCTCTTCCTGGCCCAGCTCGGCTCCGGCCCCATCCAGGGCTTCGCCGTGAGCCTTGCGATCGGCAACATGGTGTCCCTCTTCACCGCGCTCTTCGTCTCGCGCCTCATCTTCGATTTCGGTAGCGACACCCTCCACCGAAGCCACCTCTCCATCAGCTGGAGGATCAAGTAATGCGGGTCTACAAGTTCAGCCGCGGCTTCATCCCCGCCGCCATCGTCTCCACGGCCCTGATCGTGCTCGGCCTCGTCGGCTATTTCACGATGGGCTTCAATCTCGGCGTGGACTTCCAGGCCGGCATCAACCAGACCGTCCAGCTCGCCTACCCCGCGCTCGAGGTGACCTACTCAGGCAAGGGCAACGCGGTTCTCACCGTCGCCGAGGACAAGGCCTTCATCGTCTTCTCCGGCGCCGAAATCGAGAGCCGCACGGTGACCCTGGACTACAAGTCCAACGCCACCCTCGGCGTCCTCGCCGCGGCCTTCAGCGCGATTCCCGAGGTCCAGGCCAAGGTGCTCGACGCCGAAGCCACCGCCTCCACCCTCCTCGTGCCGACCTTCCAGGGCGATACCCGCCTCGGGGGCGCCCCGGTCACGATGCACCGCGTACCCAAGGATGAGGCCGAGCGCTTCGCCCCCGTGGCCAAGGTGGACGCGGCCCTCAAGGGCCTCGCCGAGGCGACCGTCGTCAATCCGGCCGGCCAGCAGCGCTACCTCGTGCGCGCCCAGGACAAGGGCACCGACAAGGAGTTCTCCAGGAACACGCCCGCGGCCATCAAGGCCGCCCTCGAGAAGGAATTCGGCCAGGGCCGCGTCGTCGTCGTCAAGACCGACTACGTCGGCGCCCGCTACTCGGAAAACCTCTCCCGGCAGGCGCTCGTCCTCTTCCTCCTCACCGTCCTCCTCATCCTCGTCTACGCGACGATCCGCTTCGGCTTCCAATACGGCTTCGGCGCGGTGCTCGCGACGGTCCACGACGCCCTCATCATGATCTGCTTCGTGGTCTGGACGAGGATGGAGTTCAACACCTCCACGATCGCCGCCCTGCTCACCATCCTCGGCTATTCCGTCAACGACACGATCGTACAGTTCGACCGCGTCCGCGAGGACCGGAAGATGAATCCGGGAGATCGTTTCCTCGATGTGGTGAACCGCGCGCTTTCCCTCACCTTGGGACGCACGATCATCACGACCCTCAGCACCATGATCACCGTCCTCGCGATCTTCTTCTTCACCTCCGGCAGCCTCAAGGACTTCGCCCTCGCCCTCTTCGTGGGCATGATCTCCGGCACCTACTCGACGCTCTACATCGCGTCCGGTTTCGTGTATTGGTGGGAGCAGAAGGCCGAGAAGCGCCGGGCCGCAGCCCTCGCCCTCGAGGCGGCCGGCGGCGTGGCCGCGGCCGTCAAGCCCAAGGCTTCCGAAAAGAAGACCGGCAAGCAGGAATAGCCGCCCCTAGGCGGGATTCACGAACGCGACGCATCACAGGGGCTCGAAAGAGCCCCTGTTTTATTTTGTCGCCTTCGGGTCCTCGTTGGGCTGATCGGAAAGGCCTGGCTCGGGGAGGTTCGAAGGGGCTGGCGAGGCATGGTTTTACGGCGGCAAAACCCCTTTACACGCAAGCGCCGACTCGGTATATTTATCCTGCTTTATTGACCAAGGTCATGCGTCTCCGACGCGCGGCCTAAGGTAGAGATTGTAGTGTTTGCTTTCGCAAACGGCGCCGTGCGCTTGAAAGCGCGCGGCGTAAGGTAAAGATTGTAGTGTTTGCTTTCGCAAACGGCGCCGTACCCAAGTGGGAAGGGAGAGGTCTGCAAAACCTTCATGAATCGGTTCGACTCCGATCGGCGCCTTAAAACGAAGCCACCCGCAAGGGTGGCTTTTTGTTTGGATGGGACGATCGGAGGAGTTCGGCCGGTCGCGGGAGCGACCAATATGATAGTTTCCTTGCAGGAGCCGCGCCGGAGGCGCGGATGGGAAAGCGCCCGCCGGGTGCGCGAGCCGGCGAGCGCGATCGGCGGGCGAGCCTCCATGGATTGAGGCGAGGGCGCTTTCCCCGGCCCGGAGCCCGGGCCTTGGCAAGGAGATCTACCAGCTGCCCTCGTGGATGGACTCGCGCCGGAACTTGTCCTTCGCGGCTACGGGGCCGAAGGGTTTGCCGATCGGCACGAGGGCCAGGGGAATGACGGCTTCGGGAACGCCGAGGATGGCGCGGACGGCCGCCTCTCGTTCCTTTTCGGGGTAAACGGCGGTCCAGACGGCGCCGAGGCCAAGGGCGGTCGCGGCCAAGAGGAGGTTCTGGCAGGCGAGAGAGGCATCGATGACGGCGAACTCGGTCGAGCCGTCATAGGCGCGTTCGGGTGTCGCGCAGACGAGAACCGCGCCGGCGGCCTCTGCGGTCATCCTCGCGTAGGGCAAGGTCTCCGCAAGCCGCGTCAGGACCTCGCGATCCCGGACGAGGACGAAGTCCCAGGGCTGGCGGTTGACCGCGGAGGGCGCGGCCATCGCGGCGCGGAGCATCGCTTCCCACTGCGCTTCATGGATTTCGCAGGGGCTGAAGTTGCGGACGCTCGCCCGCTGGTGCACGGTCTCGAAAAAATCCATACCATCCTCCTTGGAGCCGTTGGCTAGAGGGCGAAGAGGTCGAGTTCGGCCGAGAGCCGCTTGAGCATGTGGGTGCCCGCGACGCTGTTCCCGCGCGGATCAAGGGCCGGTCCGAAGCTGCCGATGCCGCAACGGCGCTTGGCCGCGGCCAGGATCCCGCCGCCCACGCCGCTCTTGGCCGGCAATCCGGCGTCCACGCCGAATTCCCCGGAACCGTCATAGAGGCCACAGGTGGCCATCAAGCTTTTCACGATGCGCGCGGTCCGCACCGCGAGGAGGCGCTCGCCGGACCAGGGCGCGACGCCGTCATAGGCCAAGAGGGAGCCCGCGCGCGCCAGGTCGGCCGCGTCGAGCAGCATCGAACACTGGAGAAAATAGGCTTCGAGGCTCTCCTCCACGTCGCCGTCGAGGAGTCCGAGCTCCTTCAGGAACCAGGCGATGGAGCGGTTGCGGTTCGCGGTGCCGCGCTCGGAGGCGTAGACGGTTTCGTCGCTGGTCACGGCGTCGCCGCTCCCGCGGCCGCAGGCGCGGCCGACAAAGGAACGCAGGCCGGCCGCCCTGGCCGACGGTTCCGAGGCGCCGCCGGAGCCGGCGACCGCTTCGGGCAGGAGCGAGGCGACGACGATGGCGCCGGCGTTGATCATGGGATTGTAGGGCTTGCCGAGGCGCGAGGTCTCGAGCCGGATGATCGAGTTGAAGGGGTCGCCGGTCGGCTCCTTGCCGACGCGGGAAAACACGGCGTCCTCGCCCCGTTCCTCGAGGACGTAGGCGAGAGCGAAGGCCTTGGAGACGCTCTGGATGGAAAAGCGGACCCGTGAATCGCCGGCTTCAAAGAGGTGGCCCTCGCCGTCCGCCAAGGCCAGGCCGACAAGGCCGGGATCGACCGCCGCCAGGGCGGGTATGTAGGAGGCGCAGGCGCCTCCCGGCGCGAGGGCGCGGCTTTCCCGGACGAGAGTTTCGAGTAGTTCCTTCATGGTTGGCAGTATAGCGCCGCGGCGAAGGCTTCCTCAATGCGAGGGGCGGCGTTCACGCTATTTGAGCCCCGGTTTTTCCTCGAAGGCGGGACAGTGCCGGCGCGTCGCCGCGAAGACCTCGAGGGAGGGGAGGCGCTGGCTCTTGATGCCGAACACCTCGCAGGAGCGTGGGAAGGAGGGATCCCAGGTGACGTGGAAATGGAGACACTTGAGGCAGTCGGGCGCGCGTTCGCTCACGAGAAGTTCCCCCCGGCCCGATGGTAGCGCGGCTTCCGTCGGCCGCGCAAGCGCCTCCGCCCCCGCGCCGCCTCTTCTCGCTTGCCGCGGCGGCCATAATTCCGTACAGTAGATCCATGGACCGATCCAGCTTGCTTCGCCGGCCTTTCCGCTATTCGAACAACAGCATAGCGCTCTGGCTCATCGGCGCGAACATCCTCGTCTTCGCCCTCCGCCTCCTGGCGCCCGAGCTCGCCTATCTCCTCGCCCTCAATCCCCTCGCCGTCCTCTCGGGCAAGCTCTGGCAACCCTTAACCTACATGTTCCTCCACGCCGATCTTTCCCATCTTCTCGTCAACATGCTCGGCCTCCTTTTCTTCGGCACCCAGGTCGAGCGGGAACTGGGGAGCAGGGAGTTCCTCCTCTACTATCTCGTGACCGGTTTCCTCGCCGGCCTCTTCTCCTTCGCCGCCTATCTTCTCACCGGCGCCTACGGGGTCTTCCTCCTCGGCGCCTCGGGCGCCGTCTTCGCGGTGCTCCTCGCCTTCGCGGCCATCTACCCGACCGCGGAGATCTACGTCTGGGGCATCCTGCCGGTGCGCGCGCCCCTCCTCGTGATCGGCTACACCCTCATCGAGATTTTCTCCGAGCTCTTCAGCTTCAGGAGTTCCGTCGCCCATCTCACCCACCTCGCGGGCTTCGGCTTCGGGTGGCTCTATTTCCTCGTGCGCTTCGGCGTAAATCCCGGGCGCCGCTTCTTCCCGAGGCGATAGGCGGCATCGGTGCGGCTTCCGGTCCCGGGCGGTCCGCGGAGGGCGGCTTCGCTCGCGGGATTCCTGGTCCTCCTGCCCCTCCTGGCGCCCCTCCTGGCGCCCGGCCTCGCGCCCTTGGCATCACGGCTCGGGAATCGGTCCCGGCCCGCCGGGGCCGCTTCTCTGGCCGCGGAGGCGCCTACCATCCTCGGCGGCGAGTTCTGGGCCGAGCTCGAGCCCGTGCCCCAGGAAGGCGATCCCTGGCCGCTCACGAGCGAGGACGCCGCGCTCCGCCTCGTGGAGGAGGCGGCCTTCGTCTTCGCCGGCATGGTGTCGGGCTTCGAGTTCGACTACACGCCCCTCGACCGGGTCCGCGGCCTCGAGGAGCGCTTTGCCATGAAGCCACTCGGACACGTTCCGCGCGGCGATCCGCGCCTCGTTCCCGGCGCGGCGCGCGTCGAGGGCGAGCGCGTCATCGGTCGTGTCGAGTTCCGGCCCGACCGCAACGACCGCCTGGAGCTCGAGGCCTTCGCCA
>JAEUJG010000576.1 GCA_016794765.1 Spirochaetaceae bacterium
CAACACGTTGGCGCCCTTGGAGACGGCCTCAACCAGCATCTTCTCGTGGAAAAGGGCGCGGTCCCTGAGGCCTTCGGCCCCGGACAGGAGGCGTTCTTCGATGCCGAATTGCTGGAAATCCATGGCTTAAGCTCGCTTTGCGTGGTACAGGATCGGAACCCGAACGAGGGGGTTCCCTTCGGGGCGACGCGTCGCGCGGCGCTCCGGCGAGCCGGGCGGCTGCGGGCGGTTCGGAGCGCCGGCACGGCGCGATCCGCGGGTCCCGAGCCGGCGGGGAAGGCCGTTGTTGGGCTCCCGCGAAGCTTCCCGGTGGTCTTGGATCATACTATGCGCGGCGCCGAAATGGAAGCGCGGCGCCGCGGGCTAGGAGCGCACCGTTTTGATGAAGGTGCCCGCCTCGGACTCGACGAAGCCGAGCCGCTTCAGGTACTTGACGTGGACGGGCACGGCGCTCTTCGCGTAGAAACGGGCCTCGCCCTTGCCGGCTATGTCCTCCGCCGCGGTCCGGAAGAAGAAGTCCGCGCTCTTGTAGTCCCGGTAGGCCGGCACGGCGTAGTCGAGGAGGAGGTCGAAGACCCCCTCGCCCTTGCGCCGGTAGATCACGAGCGAGGTGGGCATCATGTCGCGGAGGACGAAGACGGCCTCGGCCCCCTCCAGACCCTCGGCGGAGAAATCGGGGGCGTGGGCGGCGATGTCCTTCGCGTAAAAGCGCAGGAACTCCTCCAGATAGGCTCCTTCGCCCTTTTTGGCGTGGAGGAGGGAGAAGGCCGAGCGCTCGAGCCGGAGCCGGTAGAGGTACCAGGCATCGATGAGTACGATGAAGACGTTGACGAGGAAGACCGGCAAAGCCTTGATGCCGAGGCCGTAGAGGGCGAACATGACCGATCCGGCCAGGTTGATGAGCCGAAGGCGCTTCAGGTTCTTCATCATGAGTGAAGCGGCGATGACGAGGCTCGCGAAGGTCCCGAAGACTTCGATTGTCGACATGAAAGCTCCTTTTCGTGGCACTTCCACGAGATTTATAAGTACGGTATAAATATTCAATCCCGCGCCCGGGCGACCGCCGGGGAGGCCATCGGGAGCATGGCTGTATCACAAGGCGTAAGATTAGTATAGGGTAATTGATTGACTTTTACCGATATATCGCCCATTATGAATTATCCAAAATCTCAAGCATACGCACAACATATCCCGAGAAGGAGATGGCCGAATATGGGAGACAAGAAGCGAATACTCATCCTCGGTGGCGGCTACGGCGGCGTCTGGGCGGGCAAGATCCTCGAGAAGCGGTTCCGCAAGAACCCCGAGATCGAGATCACCCTCGTCGACATGCGCCCCTACCACACCCTCATGACCGAACTCCACGAGGTGGCCGGCTGGCGCACCGAGCCCGAGTCGGTCCAGGTGAGCTTCAAGAAGATCTTCGGCGCCAAGCGCATCGAGGTCGTCACCGACAAGATCGAGAAGGTCGATTTCGAGGCCAAGCGCGCCAATTCCGCGACCCGCGAGTACCCCTTCGACTACATCGTCGTCGGCGTCGGCGCGGAGCCCGAGTTCTTCGGCATCCCCGGCGTCGCCGAGAACTCCTTCACCCTCTGGTCCTTCGACGACGCGATGAAGATCCGCCACCACCTCGAAGAGACCTTCGCCAAGGCCGCGATGGAGCCCGACGCCGACAAGCGGAAGAAGCTCCTCACCTTCGTCGTCGCCGGCGCCGGCTTCACCGGCATCGAGATGATCGGCGAGCTCCTCGAGTACCGCGACGTCATGTGCGCCAAGCACTACCTCGATCCCAAGGAGTGCCGCGTCATCGACATCGAGGCCCTGCCCTCGATCCTCCCCGTCCTCGAGGAACCCCTCCGCGCCAGCGCGGAGAAGTACCTCCAGAAGAAGGGCTGCGAGATCAAGCTCGGCCAGGCCATCGTCGGCGCCGAGCCCGGCAAGGTCCTCCTCAAGGACGGCACGGTCGTCGAGACCGACACCTTCATCTGGACCTGCGGCGTCAAGGGCTCCTCCTTCGCCGGCTCCCTCGCCGTGCCCATGGGCAAGCGCAACCGCATCGAGTGCGACGAGGAGATGAAGTCCCCGAAGTACCCCTACGTCTACGTCGTCGGCGACAACGCCGGCCTCGTCCGCGAGGGCAAGCCGATCGCGCAGATCGTCGAGACCGCGCACTTCACCGCCGAGGCGGCCGCGAAGAACATCATCGCGGACATCGCGGGCGGCGAGCGCCACAAGTTCACGCCGAACTACCACGGCTTCATGGTCTCCCTCGGAGGCCGCTACGGCGTCGCCAACGCGGGCGGCATGAAGACCCGCGGCTTCATCGCCATGTTCATGAAGCACTTCATCAACATGTTCTATCTCTTCAACATCGCGGGCTTCAACCAGGTCTGGGAGTACTTCAAGCACGAGTTCCTGGACATGAGGAACCGCCGCTCCATCGTGGGCAACCTCTTCGCCTACAAGGTCCGCGGCTACTGGCCCCTCCTCCTCCGCATGTGGCTCGGCCTCATGTGGATGTTCGAGGGCATCAACAAGATCGGCGAGGGCTGGCTCAACTTCGCCAAGGGCTCCAGCTCCGGCTGGATGTTCTCCCCCGGCGTCGTCCAGGCCGGCGTGAAGGTCGCCGAGGCGACCAGCGCCGCCTCCGAGGCCACGGGCGAGTGGGCCGCCGCCGCCGCTCCCGCCGCGGCCGACGCCGTCGCCGCCGCCTCCGGCGCCGCGACCGAAGCCGTGGCCCAGGCCGCCGACGGCGCCGCCAAGGTCTTCGCCAAGGTCTGGGACCTCACCAAGCCCATCATCGACCCGAACTCCGGCTTCGTGACCTGGTTCCGCACGACCTTCATGGACGGCATCTTCGCCTACCTGCCCTTCCAGGCCATGCAGATCATGGTCGTCGTCATGGAGATCGCCATCGGCCTCGCCTTCATCGGCGGCTTCTTCACCTGGTTCGCCGCGGTCGCGAGCATCGGCATGGTCCTCCTCTTCACCTTCTCCGGCATGTTCGCCTGGGACCAGGCCTGGTTCCTCTTCGCCGCGATCGTGATGATGGGCGGCGCCGGCCGCGCCTTCGGCCTCGACAACTGGTCCGTGCCCTTCTTCAAGAAGTGGTGGAACGGCACCAAGTTCGCCAGGAAGTGGCACTTCTACGGCGACGATCCCACGAAGTAAACCGGATTCGATTTTCCAAAAAGGCCGACGCGGGCCGGGGAGGAGGGGAAGGCGGCGCCTTCCCCTCCTTCCCGCCCGCCGGGCCTTGATTCCCCCGAGATCAAGACCACCTACCCAGGGAAGCACAGCGAATGACCGATTTCTGGAAGGACTCTCCCGAGCTCGCAACCACCCTCGAGCGTGTCGCCCTGCTCATGCGGGACGCCGTCCGCGGCAACGACTTCCCGCTCGAGGAAGCCGTCGGCGCCATCGTGGAGTCGAACGGCAAGATGCTCAGGCCGGCCTTCCTCGTCCTCGGCTCGCGCTTCGGCAAGAAGGGCAGCGTGGAGCGCGTCCTCCCGCTCGCCGCCTCCATCGAACTCCTCCACGTCTCCACCCTCATCCATGACGACGTCATCGACGAGTCCGACCTGCGCCGCGGCGTGCCGACCCTCCACACCCGCTTCGGCGTGAAGGACGCCGTCCTCGCCGGCGACTGGCTCTTCGCCCGCTGCTTCCAGCTCGCCGCCGCGAGCGCGAGCCCCGAGCACGCCCAGGCCCTGGCGCGGCTCATCTGCGCCATCTGCGCCGCCGAGATCCGCCAGGACCTGGACAAGTGGAGTTATTCCCCGAGCCTCCGCGCCTACCACCGCAAGATCGCCGGCAAGACCGCGGCGCTCTTCTCCCTCGCCCTCCACGTCGGCGCCACGGAGGCCAAGGCGCCGAACCGCGTCGCCGAGCGGCTCCGCCGCGCGGGCTACGACATCGGCATGGCCTTCCAGATCATCGACGACATCCTCGACTTCGAGTCGACGGAGGGCGTCATGCGCAAGCCCGTCGGCCACGACGTCGCCGAGGGCCTCTGCACCCTGCCCCTCATCCACGCCCTCCGGGCCGACGAGGCCGGCATGCGCGCCCTGCTCGCCCGCCTGCCCCGTCCCGGCGCCGCGCGCGCGGGCGCGGCCGGAGCCTCCGCGACCGCGGAGGCCGTCGCGGCCATCCTGGCCCGGAGCGCCGAACTCGGCGGCTTGGACGCCGCCCGCCGCGACGCCGAGCGCTACACCCGCCGCGCCCAGGCCGCGATCGACGGCCTGCCCGCCGGAGCGGCCCGCGACGACCTTTCCCGCCTCACCGCCAAACTCCTCTCCCGCAGCTACTGACCATCGGCCGGGTCGCCGGCCAGACGGGACAGGACGTGCCAGGAAGGTACGGGGGCGGGCTTGTAGAAAACAAAGGCGCAGAAGGACGCGATCGGCGCCAGCCTGGCCAACTCGATGAGGATGGCGTGCGCGGAATACCCGAGCGACTCGCCGCCCCGGAGCGAAAGCACGAGGGGTCGGCGGCGCCGCGCCAGGGCCGCGACGAGGAGCGCAATGCGCGTCGCCCCTTCGCGGCTCTCGGCGATCTCCGGATCGGGCTCGGGGCGGTCGGCGCCGAAGAGGAGGGCGCCGAGCGGCGCCGCGGACAGGGCGCCGAAATCGTCCAGGACCTTCACGCGCTTGGCGAGCACCGCCCGCGAGGCCGGGCTCTCGGCCTGGAGCCCTGCCGTCAGGGACTCGCGGAGGGCCCGGAGGAAGTCCGTCGCGTCGGCGCCCTTGCCGCCGAGGTTCGTCGGCGCCAGGGAGCCGAGGTCGGCGACGAGGCCCTTGGCCCGGAACCGCGCAAAAACGCGCGCAAAGGCCGCGGCGTCTGGTCCGGGCGGCGGCTCCTGGATAAAGCGGAAGGCGCCGGTTCCCTTGAAGGAGCGGCTGAAGGCCGACTCGAGGCCCTCGACCACGGCCGAGGGCAAAGCCGCGTCGCGCCGCCAGGACACGCCGCCGGCGTCCATGCCCGGCGCCGCGGCGGACGCGGTTTTCTTCCGCCGGCGCGGCGCGGGATCGGTGGCGAATTCGCCGACGGGCAAGGCTTCCGCCGCCCGGGCCTTTTCCGCCCGTTCGGCCGCGGCCGCCGCTTCCGCCGTGGCGCCGGCGATCCCGGACTCGCCCGCGGCCGCCTCGGCCGTGCCGTCGCCCGCGCCGGCCGACGCATCGGCCTCCCGACCGGTTTCCGTCCTGGGCAGCACGAAGGGAGCCGCCCCGCGCCGGCGTGAGGCCCTTTCCCCGGCGACCTCCCGGGCCGCCTTTTCAAGGAAGGCTTCCGCCGGCAGGGAATCGTCGTCGTCCTCGCCCGGAGCCTCGGCTTCCAGAGCTTCGATGCGTTCCACCTCTTCCGCGTCCTCGAAATCGTCCACGGGAAACAGGAGGGCGTGTTCGGCGAGAGGCGCGACCACCGGCGCCTCGGCGATGGCGCGGAAGTAATCCGCGGTGTCCAGGCTCCGGACCGCCTGCACCGCGTCGACCCGCTGCTTGCCGAGATTGAGGGTTTCGAGTTCCGCGATCGGATCGACGGCGCCGGCGCGCAGGAGCTCGCGGCGGCGCGCGTCCATGAAGGTCCTGAGCTCCGCGATGAACTCGAGGGCGTCGTTGTAGCGCTTCTTCGGCGCGCGCCGCAGGGCCCGCACGACGATCATCGCCACTTCGTAAGGCACGCCGCGGCGCGCCAGGGCCCGGGAGACGTGGTAGAGGGGCGCGGAGGCGCTCTTGGCCCGCACGGGCCCGTAGGGCAGCTTGCCGGTCAGGAAGCGGAAGAGGTGGATCCCGAGGGAGTAGATGTCGCTCCGCCGGTCCGCCTCGCCCCGCAACTTGGTCTCCAGGGCCATGTAGCCGTAGTTTTCCAGGTCGGCCGCGGGATCGCCCGGCGGCAGGAGGGGCAGAAAGGCGGCGTAGCCCGGCTTCTGGATCCGGATCTCCTCCACGAGGCCGCCCGACTTGAGCATGAGGACGTTCTCCGCGTTGAGGCAGCGGTAGACGATCCCGAGCTTGTGGAAGGCGTCCACGCCTTGGCCGATTTCGATCATGAAGCGGCAGGCGTGCTCGAGCCTGAAGGTCGGCTCCGTCGCCAGGATCTCGCGGAGGCTCCGGTGGCCGCGATACTCCGAAGAGATGAAGCTTCGGTCCTCCCAGCGCTCGATCTCCACGAAATCAAGCACGGAGGGGGCGGCCACGGCGTAGCAGGACATCGCCCGCTCCCGGAAACCGGGGATGGCCTCGTCCATGCCGGGAAGGGGTTTCAGGAAGCGCAGGAGGAACTGGGTCGCCGAGTAGATCGCCGTCGCGCGCCACAGCTCGCAGAAGCTGTCCTCGCCGAGGCGCTCCTGCAGGATGTAGCACTGGTTGACGACTTGTCGCGATTCCAGCATGGCGTCGTGTTGAGGCCGGACCCCGGCGCGCGGGGCTCGGGAGGAGAGGCGCCGGCGGGCCGGAACCGAAGCTCCGCCCCGATCCGGCGCCCTGCTCCTAGACCTCTACCTTGGCGACGTTCGGGCGGACCTCGCTCTGCGTATAGTCGCCGCGCACGAGGAGGATGTCCGGGATCGCCTCGTTGAGGCGCTTGGTCATGTCGAGGAACTTGCCCCGGATGTTGTTCGCCTGGAGGGCGACATCCTGCACCTCGCGCGAGGGCATCGGCTTCTGCGGCTCGATGAGGCTCGCGATCCGGTCCAGGACGGAGAGGACGCTCCGGTTGAGCGGTTCCATCTGGTCCTTGGTCTTGTCCAGGTGCTTGCCGAGGTTGTTGACGTCCGTGACGGTCAGCGGGTAGAGGCGGTAGCCCTCCTCCGGCACCTCGTAGCAGTGGGAAATGAGACCGTAGATGATGACCAGGGCCTTCGGATAGATCTCGCCGGCCTTCCAGCCGGTGAGCATCTTGAAGCACTCCTCCAGCATGAAGGTGTTCGGCTGGATGGTTCCGAAGAACTTGGCGGCGTCGCGGCCCTCGACCAGGCAGTCGATGACCCAGCGGTTCCCCGACTCGATGAGGCGGAAGAAGACGGGGTAGTTGTCGGGCGTGAGGCCGACCTTGTTGACGAGATAATGGGAGAAGGCGACCGCGGCGAAGGCGCTGTACCCCTCCCGGCAGGATATGATGTCGTTGATATAGCTAAGGGAGAGGTTGTTGATCTCCTTCTCCGACCAGAGCGGCCATTCGTTGCCGGGCATCCGTTCCTCCTCGTCGCAAGAAAGGGCCGCGCCCCTTTGCCGGGGCGCGGCTTCGCGAATCGTCTACTGCTTGGCCGCGGCCTCGGCCTCGTTGAGCGGCACGCGCTTCCTCGGAAGGATGTCCTTGTCGAGGTTCGGCTCGAGCCGGAGCAGGACCTCGGGGATCACGTCCACGAGGCGCTTGGTCGAGTCGAAGAAGTTGTTGCGGATGTTGTGCGCGTGGACGGCCAGGTCCTCCATGTCCTCGTCGATGTTCTGCCCCTCGAGGGAGGAGAGCTTGTCGAGGATGTCGAGGATGGAGCGGTTCAGGAGGTCGTCCTGGCCCTTCTCCTCGTTGAGGTGCTTGCCGAGGGCGTTCACGTCGGCGACCGAGGGCGGATAGATCTTGTAGCCGTCGAGCGGGGAGTTGTAGGCCGCCTGGAAGACGCCGAGGATGATACCGAGGGTCTTCGGGTAGATCTCGCCCTTCCGGTACTTCGTGAGGATGCTGAAGCAGGTCGCCACGATGAAGTAGTTGGGCTGGATCGAACTCATGAAGAGGAAGGGATCGCGCGTCCCGAGGAGGGCGTCGATCACGTGGTGGTTGCGCACCGTGAGGATGTTGAGGAAGACGGGATAGTTGCCGTTCGTGATTCCCGTGAAGTTCAGGTAGCTCGCGTAGGTGATCGCGGCCTCCACTCCCTCCGTGGAGCGGCAGCCGATGATGCCCTTGAGCATGCTGTATTCGATGTGCTGGACTTCGTCGTCGGTCCAGTCTTGCTTCTTCTCGAAAAGCTCTTTCATGCCTGGCTCCTTTCCTCGACCTTAGTCCACGTAGAGCTGGCGCGGGGCCGTCTCTTTGGCGATGTAATCGGACTTGACGAGGAGGACCTGCGGGATGATGTCCTCCATCTTCTTCCGCTTGTCGAAGTAGAAGGTGCGGATGTTGTTCGCCTGGCGGGCCATCTGCTCCTTCTCGGGATCGGCGGAGGTGCCGGCGAGGGAGCCGATCCTGTCGAGGATGTCCAGGATGCAGCGGTTGTTCGGGTCGTCCTGGCCCGTTTCCTTGTTGAGGTGCTTCCCGAGGTTGTTCACGTCGTTGATGGACACCGCGTAGACCTTGTAGCCGTCCTTCGGGGAGGCGAATGCCGCCTGGAGGACGCCGAGGACGATGGAGAGGGTGATCGGGTAGATGCCGCCCGGGTGCCAGTTCGTGAGCAGCTTGTAGGCCGTGAAGGCCAGGTAGCTGTTCGGCTGGATCGGGCTGATGAGGAGGAAGGGATCCTTCTTGCCGACCATCGTGTCGATGACCCAATGGTTCTCGACTTCGAGAAGCTTGAGGAAAAGAGGATAGTTGTCGTTGTTGAGACCCGAAAGGCTGAGGAACCGGGCGAAGCTGATGGAGCCTTCGACCGCCTCCTCGGTGCGGGAACCGAGCATGTTCTGTACGATGCCAAGCTCGACCTGCATAATGGTCTCTTTGGACCAAGTCCTCTCGATGACTCTTTCGGTCTGTTTGTCCATCATGACCTCCAGTTCGATGAACCTAAGAAGCTCCTACCAAGGTGCAGGAAAAAGTCTAGGAGCCCCCTATTGACAAGTCAAGGGCGAATTCGGGTAACTTCCTCAATTTTTGTCCTTATACTTGGCCATGAAGCTGTCCCCGAACATCGAGTAGTCGGTTTCCTTGCATTCGGCCTTGGTTTCTGAGGCGGATTTGAACATCGAGCGGAAATACTGGTCGATGTAGGCCCGCCTCGACGCGATGTTTTTGGCCAGGAGGGCGCCGTAGGCGGCCGGATCGGGGCAATAGCCCGCCACGACCGCCTCCGCCAGGGCCTTAAGCTCGCCCTCGGGGATGGCGGTCATCGCCTTCAGCCGGGCGTCGAAGGCGTCGATGGAGAGGCCGGAGAAGTTGTCCGGCCTGAGCAGGGTAAGGAAGCGGGTCTTTTCCGTGCGGAACCAGCCGAATTTGTCGGGATTGCCGGTGATCTTCATCGCCTCGGAGGCGATATCGGCCTTGTCGTAGTCGATGGCGGCGACAAAGGGTTTGTTGGCCTTGTTGTGGATGACGAGATAGTTGTTCGGGTTCCGGTCCTCGTCGAAGAACAGCCAGCGGTTGACGAGGTCGGCCCTGAGGATGTCGATGAAGGGCTGGTCGAGGTAGTTGTAGGAGCTGATCTGCATCGCCTTCCGGACGACCTTCGTGGCCCGGTAGAGCTTGCCCTCGATCCTGAAGACCGTGGTCGGCGCGGCGAGCGTCCCCATCCAGTGGTCGAGAAGATAGGCGAAGGTGCAGGTCCGGTGGTACAGGAGTTCCCTGGGATCGCTGGCCGGCTTCAGGATCCAGGGATCCCCGCCCTCGTCGACGGCGCCGAAGTAGCCCTTGACCGCCGCGTTGAAGGGCACGTCGTCCTGGGATTCCGTCAGCTTGACCTTGAGGGCGTCCAGGCGGGCCAGCACGTCGGGGGCGGCCAGGTCCAGGTAGAAATAGCGGACGAGATCGGGATCCGCGATGGCCGCGGCGAGTTTCTGGCGCTCATCCATAGTAATAGACCTCCGGTTCCTTCGAGATCGCGAATTTGGCGACGAGGGCGCCCCCCTCGAGCGTGAGGTAGGGGGCGCGGCTCCCGGAGCCCGAGTAGATGATGTGGTGGTTCTTGATGCCGATGACGTTCATCCAGAGGCCGGTGGTGTTGCCGTCGTTCCAGAGCGGGTTGTGCCCCACGATGAAATGGGTCTCGGGAGGAAGGTCGAGGAGCTCCAGGCAGAGCCGGATGTCGCGCTCGCCGTACTCCTTGGGGCTCGGGTTGCCGTGGAACTCGTTCACGCGGGTCCAGAGCAGCTGGTGGTACTTCTCCGGATAGTCCTTGATGTTGACGAGCTCCGTCCGGTCCAGGCCCCCGTGGGGCGGGCCCGCGTGGGTCACGACGAAGCCCTCGCCGATCACGAAGAGGGGCAGCGCGTCGAAGAAACGCTCCACCGCCGCGACGTAGTCCTTCCCGCGGGAGGCGATGAGGGCGACCTTCAGCTCCTGCCCCTGGGCGATGCCCGACTTCCTGAGGCGCTCGTCGAAGGTGTCGTGGTTGCCGCGGAGGTAATAGACGCTGCCCGGATAGCGGTCGACGAGGCGGAACAAGCCGTCCAGGATCTCGACCGAACTGGCCATTTCCTTCATGTGCCCGGTCCGGTCGTCGTGGACGGCGTCCCCGACGATGACGAGCAGGGCCTTGCCGGCCTCGAGGTCGGCCCGGTTGTTCTCGTGGTCGACGATCTTGTTCAGGTAGTGCAGGTTCGCGTGGAGGTCGCCGATGATGACGGGCCGTACGCCCTTGGGCAACTCGATGAGGCCGCCCGGCCTGCCCTTGGCGTCGCGGCGACGGCCGGGGTAGGACTGGACGATCTCGATCGCGCGCTCCACGAGGGCGGGACCCTCGAGGTTGACGTCGGGCCGGGACGGAGCGCCGGGCGGACGGCCGCCGTTCGCGAGCTCGGACTTACGAGCCAAGGAAGCCTCCTCGCGCCCTTTCGATCAGGCTCCGGCTTCCCCGGCCTCCGGTCCCTCCCCCGCGCCCCTAGCCTTTCGGCTTCTTGCGCGAAGGCGGCTTGGCCGCGTCTCCGGGCTTCCGCTTGGCCTTCCCGGCCGGCGCCCCCTTGGTCCCCGCCCGCGCCGGTTTGGGCTTGGGCGCGGGAGGCGGCGTGGCGTCGGCCCCTCGGGCCGACGGGCCTTCGGGGACGGCGGCCGGAGGCGCAACCGCGGCCGGAGCCGCGGGCTGCGCGGGAGCGATCGGCTTCTCCGCCTCGCCGGATGGGGCGACGGTGGGCCTTTCACGGACGAAGCGCCCGGAGGAATCGCGCTTCCGGGCGCGGCGGGCGGCCACGAGGTCGACATAGTCTTCCTCGGGGCGAACCTTGCCGTGGTCGGGAACGCGGACCAAGAGAGGATGCGGGATGGCGTCGACCAGGTCCCGGGTCCTGTCGAAATAGGCGTACCGGACATTGAAAGCGTGCTTGGAGAGCACGCTCTTGTCCTGCTCTTGGTAATACTCGTTGAGGTGGGTGATCCTGTCAAGAATTTCGAGGATGAGCCGGTTCAGGGGGTTTTCCTGGGGCTCGCCCTTCAAGAGGAACTTGCCGAGGGCGTTGATGTCCATGATCGAAAGCTTCCGGATGCGGTAGCCGTCGTCGGGATCGAAGTAGGAGCTCTCCACGATGCCCAGCAGGGCTTCCAAGGCGCGGGGGTAGAGCTCCTCCGGGTGCCGGGAGTAGAGCGTCTGAAAGGCCGCCTCGATGAGCTCGGCCTCGGGGCGGATCGTCGAGAAGAGCAACCGGGCCTCGCGGTCGTGGAGGAGCTCGTCGATGACCCAGGGATTGTTGGTCATGACGAGGCGGAGAAAGAGCCAATAGTTCTCGGAGTTGATGCCGAAGCGGTTCAGGTAGCGCGCGAAGGCCACGGAACACTCGACCTGCGCCTCGGTCATGCAGGAAAAGAGCGCCTCCCTGATGAAGTAGGCGTTCTCGCGGATGAGGCGGCGATCGCTTTCGGAGATCGCGAATCCGTTTTTTTTCTCCATGCCGGGTGTCCCCCTACCGTTATCGGCAGGGTGGGTCTCCGGGATGAGCGGCAGGTAGGTACGATCCACGGGAGGAAGTATCGCGCTTCTCCGGAACGGGCGCAACCGCGGCGGGAGCGCGGCGCGGCAGGGGCCGGCCGCTTGTCGAAGCCTGCCGCGGGTCGGGGCCGACGGAGGCTTGACCGGCCGCGGGCGGGCCCGGTACAGTGCAGGCGCGCAAAGGGGAGTAGCGAGACGCTTCCGCCGGAACGACGCGCCCGAATGGGCCGCCTTCGGCGGGAAGCGTCGGTCGGATCGACATGCTGGCCCGCGCGCGGCGCCGGAGGCCCAAGCCCCGACCCCGCGCTTCGGCCCGGTCCGCCCGCCCGAGCAATTCGGATACGCGAGACCTTCGCCCATGCCCACCAGCC
>JAEUJG010000641.1 GCA_016794765.1 Spirochaetaceae bacterium
CGGTCAAGCGCCCGCCCCGTCCCTCCGAAGCTGGGACCCGCGCCCTTGGTTGGGCGGCGGCGAGCTTTATGGCTCCTAAGCCCGCGCTTTTTCAGCGGGCATCTTCGAACTCCAGCGATCAAATACGCTTGAAGACCACCACCGCGTTCTGTCCGCCGAAGCCCATGGAGTTCTTCACGGCCGCGCGCACGGGCATCGAGATGCCCTTGTTGGGTACGTAGTCCAGGTCGCACTCGGGATCGGGGTTGTCCAGGTTGATCGTCGGGGGAATGTAGCCTTCCTGGATGGCCTTGACGGTGGCGACGGACTCGAGGGCGCCGGCGGCGCCCATGCAGTGGCCGATCATCGACTTGATCGAGGAGATCTTGAGCTTGGCCGCGTGGGGGCCGAAGGCGTGCTTCAGGGCCTTGGTCTCGATCGGGTCGTTCATCGGCGTGGAGGTGCCGTGGGCGGAGATGTAGTCGATGTCCTCGGGCTTCATCCCGGCGTCCTTGATGGCGAGGAGCATCGCGCGGGCGACGCCCTTGCCCTCGGGGTCGGGGGCGGTGAGGTGGTGGGCGTCGCAGGTGTTGGCGAAGCCGGCGATCTCGCAGTAGATCCGCGCGCCGCGGGCCTTCGCCGCTTCGTATTCCTCGAGGACGAGGACGCCGGCGCCCTCGGCCATGACAAAGCCGTCGCGGTCCTTGTCGAAGGGGCGGCTTGCCTTCTCGGGCTCGTCGTTCCGGGTGGAGAGGGCCTGGATCATGGAGAAACTCGCGATGCCGAGGCGGGAGATGCTCGCCTCGGAGCCGCCCGCGAACACGAGGTCCGCGTGGTCGTCGGCGATCCAGCGGTAGGCGGTGCCGATCGCGTCGGTGCCGGCGGCGCAGGCGGTGACGAGGCACTGGCTCGGGCCGGTCGCGTTCAGGTAGATCGCGAGGTTGGCCGCGCCGAGGTTCGCCAGGGCCTTGATGGCTGTGAGGGGAGGGACGCGCCCGGGACCGCGCTCGTAGAGCCGCGCCACGCCCTCCTCGATGCTGGAGGAGCCGCCCTGGCCGGTGCCGAGGCAGACGCCCGTGCGCTCGGAATCCAGGCCCTCCTTGGAAAGCCCCGCGTCGGCCAGGGCCTCGAGACCGGCGTAGACCGCGAACTGCGAGAAGCGGTCCATCTTTTTCGCTTCCTTGGCGTCCATGCGCTTGCCCGGGTCGAAGTCCTTGACCTCGCCGGCGATGCGCGCGGCCATGTCGTCGGCCTTGACCGCCGTGATGGGGCCGATGCCCGACTTGCCCGCCTTGAGCGAAGCCCAGAATTCGGGGACGTCGTTGCCGACGGGGCTCACGACGCCGAGACCGGTCACGACTACTCTTCTTTTTCCCATGCTACATCCCCATTCCGCCGTCGACTTTGAGGACCTCGCCGGTCACGTAGGAGGCGAGGTCGGAAGCCAGGAAGAGCGCGGCCTTGGCCACCTCCTCGGGGGCGCCGTGGCGTCCGAGGGGGATCGTGGTCTTCATCTTCTCCTTGAGCTCCTCGGGTATCTTATCCGTCATCGCGGTCTCGATAAAGCCCGGCGCGAGGGCGTTCACGCGGACGCCGCGGCTCGAAACCTCGCGGGCCAGGCTCTTCGTGAAGCCGATGAGGCCGGCCTTGGAGGCGGCGTAGTTCGTCTGGCCGCCGTTGCCCATGATGCCCACGACGCTGGAGACGTTGATGATCGAGCCCGCGCGCTTCTTGATCATGTGCCGGGCCGCCGTCCTCGAGACGAGGAAGGCGCTCGTCAGGTTGGTGCGGATGACGGTCTCCCAGTCCTCCAGGCTCATCCTGAACACGAGGCCGTCGCGGGTCACGCCCGCGTTGTTGACCACGACGTCCAGGGCGCCGGCCTCCTTGACGATGGCCTCGAGGGTCGCGTCGACCTCGGCCTCGACGGAGACGTCGCACTTCCTCCAGGCGACCGAGCCGCCGGAGGTGGCCGCGGCGGCGAGGGCCGCGGGATCCTCGGCCTCGCCGCGGGAAAGGTAATAGACGCGGCCGCCCTCGCGGGCGAAAAGCTCGACCATCGCCCGGCCGATGCCCTTCGAACCGCCGGTGACGACACAGGTCTTGCCGGTCAACAAGGCTTCCATAGCTGCTCCATTCTTGGCGCAAAGGCCGCGGAAGCCCTTCGGGATTCCGCGGCCGGCGCTTCTCTGTAAGGTAGCGCGAAAAGGGACGCGCTTACAAGGAAATCGACGCGATCTGGTCCAGGGTCCCGCAGGGGAAGCAGGGCAGGTCGCCGGCCACGGCCTTCCAGAGGCCGCCGAGCACCGTGCCGGGCCCCGTCTCGATCGCGTGGTTCACGCCGGAGGCGACGATGGCCGCCTCCTCCTCGATCCAGCGCACGGGGCTCACGATCTGCCTCACGGCGAGCTCCTTGGCCTCGGCGCCCGTCAGGATGCGCTTGCCCGTGACGTTGGAGAAGAGCTCGAGCTTGGGATCGGAGAACTTCACGTCGGAGACGGCCTCGGCGAAGCCGTCGCGCGCGTAGGCCATGATCGGCGAATGGAAGGCGCCGGAAACCTTGAGCCGGACGACGCGCTTCGCGCCCGCGGTCTTGAGGGCGATCTCCGCGGCGGCCACGTCGACCTCGGTGCCGGAAATCACGGACTGGGTCGGGCTGTTGTAGTTCGCCACCCAGACCTGCTTGAGGCCGGCGTCGGCGATCGCCTTCTCGATCGCCTCGGGAGCCATGAAGAGGACGGCGCTCATCGTCGAGCCGCCGGAACGCTTCCCGGCCTCGTCCATGAGCCGGCCGCGCTCGCCCACGAGGCGGAACATGTCGGCGTGGCTGACCACGCCGGCCTCGGCCAGGGCCGGCCACTCGCCGACGGAGAAACCGGCCGCGGCGGCCGGGAGGATGCCGTGCTCCCTCGTGCAGAGGGCCGCGGCCGCGCCGACCAGGGCCACGGCGATCTGCGTGTTCCTCGTCTGCTTCAGGTCTTCTTCGCTGCCCTCGAAAATCAGGGCCTTCACGTCGATCTTGGCCGAATCGGAGGCGAGCTCGAAGAGTTCGCGGACGGCCTTGCTGGTCTCGTAGAAATCACGCCCCATGCCGGGGTACTGGGCTCCCTGGCCCGGGAACAGGAAACAGGTCTTCATAAGGACCCCCACCCAAGTCTCGGAGTCCGGGTCCGAAAGGACCCGGCGGTTCCATTGTTTACAAATTCGGCAAAAATGTAAAGATGCGCGCCTTCATTCTATACAGCATCTTGGACATGGGCTTTAACGCGATGGTTGCGCGGGTTTATACTTTCTTTCCGCTTCGTGAAAAGGAGGAAGGATGCCGACGGAAACGACGCTGCGAATCCGGGCGGTCCTCGCCCGCGTGCCCCGCGGCCGGGTCTTGAGCTACGGCGCCGCCGCCGCGATGGCCGGCCTGCCGAACGGCGCGCGCCAGGTGGTGCGCGTTCTCCACTCCTGCGCGGCCAACGAAGGCCTCCCATGGCATCGCATCCTTCGCAAGGACGGCGGCATCGCCCTGCCGCGCGGCGAGGGCTTTGAGCTCCAGAAGGCCCTTCTCGAGGCGGAAGGCGTGGCGGTCTCGGCGGACGGCCGCGTCGACCTCGCCCGCTACGGCTGGAACGGCGTTTAACCCCGGCTCAAGGAGCGCACGCCGAAGGGCTTATAGCCCGCAGATTCGAGGGCCCGGCCAAAATCCGCGGGGGCGAAGGCGGAGTCGAAAACGAGGAGGTCGGTGCCCTCGGACCGGTAGCTCTCGGCGAGGGCGGCCAGGAGGGCGCGGCCAAGCCCGGCGCGGCGGAAGGTCGGTTCCACGTAGATGAAGACGACGCGGCCGAAGGACCGGCCCGCCGCCCGTTCGCGCAGGGCCGCCGCGCCGGCCACGGCGCCGCCCTCCCCGTCGTCCGCCCAGGCGAAGACGGCGTCGCCCGCCGCGAGCCCCGCCTTGAGGAGCTCGGCCTCGCGGGCGGCCAGGGCCTCCGGCAGGAGCTCCAGGGCCTCGGCCTCGGCGTCGGCCACGAGAGCCAGGACGCGGTCCCCGGCGGCGACCCGGTCGCCGAGCCTGATGCCGAGGTCGCTCTCCACGAGGTCGGTCGTGTCCTCGGGCTCGGGCCCCAGGCGCTCCAGGCCCCGGATCTCGCGGAGGCCGCCGTACCAGGCGCGGATCGCCGCGCGCATCGCGCGGGTCTTGTGGTCGCGGAAGGCCTTCTCGATCTCGGGATGGGCCGCCAGGACCTCCTTGAAGGCCTTGAAGACACCCTTGCCCCGGGCAAGCGCCGCGCCGAGCTCCTGCCGGGCGCTCGGTTGCCGCACCATCCCGAGGAAGTCCTCCATCAGCTTGAAGCCCTCGCGGGAAGACCATTCCGGCGGCGCGACGAAACGCATCTCGTCCTCGAAGTCGAGGCCCTCGCGGCCCTCCTCGTCGGCTTCGCCCTCCCCCTCGGCTTCCCCGTCGTCGAAACCTTCCTCGTCTATGTCGTAGAGCTCGCCCGTCTCGAGGTCCACGAGCCAGGTGCCGTCCTGGTCCTCCATGGCGAAGATGATCTCGTCCACCGTCGAATCGTTGAGCTCGAACATGCGTCCTCCAACTTCCCGCCTATAGTGGGGGCCTTCCGGCGGCATGGTCAAGCGCGAAACGCCGGGCTATACTCGCGCGGTAAGGACGGTAGGCATGGAAGCGAATCTCCATCTCCATTCGCGCTATTCCGACGGCAGCCTCTGGCCCGCGGAGATCGCCGCCCGCGCGGCGGCCTCGGGCCTCGCCTTCGCGGCGGTCACCGACCACGACAGCCTGGGCGGCGTCCCGGAATTCCGGACGGCGGCGGCGGCCCTCGGCCTCGGCGTCCTCCCGGCCTGCGAAATCGACTGCGCCCTGCCCGAACTATCCTACAAGAGCGAACTCCTCGCCTACTTCCCCGGCGCCGCGGAGCCCTCCGGCTACGCCCGGACCGATGCCTTCCTCCGGCGGATCGCCGCCCGGCGCGAGACGCGGCTCATGGCCTTCGTCGGAAGGGCCAAGGAGATCTTCCGGAGAGGAGACCTCTCCTTCGAGGAGCTCCTCGCCCGGAAACTCGGCGGCCGGCGCGTCGCCGAGATCGACCGAGGCGCCCTTTCCTTCAGCAAGGTCGACCTCTACGAATACCTGAAGGCCCGCGGCCTCGTCGCGACCAGCGTCGAGTACCGGGAATTCCGGCGCGCCTACTTCGACTCGGGACTCTTCCCCGACGGCCGCTTTCCCCGCGTCCTCGCGACCGAGGTCGCCGAGCCCGTCCTGGCCGACGGGGGGGTCCTCGTCCTGCCCCACCCGGGGCACCAGTTCGCCGACGATCCGCGCCGGCTCCGCGCCGAGCGCCCGCGCCTCGACCGCCTCCTCCGCGAGTTTTGGGAGCTCGGCGTCAGGGGCGTCGAACTCTATTGGTACCGCGGCCGGGAGACCGAAGAGATCAACGCCCTCGTCCGCGAAGCTGCCGAGCCCCTCGGCTACTTCTTCACCTACGGCTCGGACTGCCACGGCCCCGGCTCCTCCAAGGAAAGCCTCGGCGACTATTCCGGCGACTTTCAGGGTTTCCCCGGCTTCCCGGCCCCGGCTCCGGCCACGGCGCGGGCGTCCGCCACGGCCCAGCCCGGCACGACGACGGCCACGGCACCCTAGCCGGCGTTTCCCCGGCCTCCGCCCCCGCCAACCCTTTCATCTCCCGCGCCCCACGGCTATACTGCCGAAACACGCCCCATTGGGAGGAATCCATGCCCCACTGCACCGTCCCCGCCGCCGAAGAGATCCTCGATCGCCCCTTCGAGGTCCTCGACAAGGGCTTTGTCCGCCTCGTCGACTACTTGGGCGGCGACGACCGCATCGTCCAGGCCGCCCGGGTCTCCTACGGAGCCGGCACCAAGTCCTACCGCGAGGACGCGGGCCTCATCGACTACCTCCTCAGGAACGAACACACCTCCCCCTTCGAGCAGGTCGTCCTCACCTTCCACATCAAGCTCCCGATTTTCGTCGCGCGCCAGTGGATCCGCCACCGCACCGCCCGCGTCAACGAGATCTCCGGCCGCTACTCGGTGATGAAGGACGACTTCTACCTGCCCGCGCCGGAGGACGTCGCCCGCCAGAGCGCGGACAACAAGCAGGGCCGGGAAACCGAGCCCCTGCCCCCTGAGGCCGCCGCCGCGGTCATCGCCAAGCTCGCCGCGGGGCAGAAGGCGGCCTACGAGGAATACTCCTCGCTCGTGGAGGAGGGCCTCGCCCGCGAGCTCGCGCGCATCGACCTGCCCCTCTCGCTCTACACGGAGTGGTACTGGCAGATCGATCTCCACAACCTCTTCCGCTTCCTGGCCCTCCGCCTCGACGCCCACGCGCAGAAGGAGATCCGCGCCTACGCCGAGGTCATCCTCGATCTCGCGCGAATGGTCGCGCCCGCGGCGACGGCCAGCTTCGAGCGCCACCTCCTCGAGGGCGTGCGCTTCTCCGGCCCCGAGCTCGCCGAGCTCCGCCGCCGCCTGGCAGCCGGCTCCGGCGCCTCCGGCGCGGGCGGCGGCGCCGAGGCGCTGACGGGCAAGGAACTCGAGCGTTTCGAAGAAAAACTGCGGTCGGGAAGGCAGCTTTAGCTTCAGCGAAGGGGCGGCGCGACCTTCTCGCCGTATTCCTCGTAGAGGAGGAGAAGAGAAGCGGCGCTCCAGCTGAAGTTGGGCGCGCCTTGGCCGCGACCGGTCCGCGGATCGTAATGCTCGTAGACGGGCCCCGCGGTCATGAGTCCGCCGAGGCCCTCGAAGAGCGACGTGGTGGCTGCGTCCGCCTTGGAACGCAGGCCGCTTCTCCGCAGGCCCGAAACGGCGAAGTACGCCTGGTCGAGCCAGACGGGACCGCGCCAATAGGCCCCCGGATCAAAGCGCGGATCCGCGGCGTCAAGGGTCGGGAAGGGCAGCCGCGTCGCGAAGCGCTCGGGATCGCGCAAGGCGCGGGCGACCGCGGCCGCCTGCCGCCCGTCCGCGACGCCGCACCAGAGGGGAATCCAGCCCTCCGGCCCGGCGCCGGGCACGAAAGCGCCGTCGGCCTTCCGGTCGAAAAACCAGCCCGCGGCCGTGTCATAGAAGCGCCCGCCAACGCGCCTGCAAAGGGCCGCAGCCGCCGCCGCGTGCCGCGCAGCCTCCTCGTTCCCGCCCAAGGCGCGGTGCAGGGCCGCCAACTCCGCTTTTTCAGCGGCCAGATAGGCGTTGAGGTCGACCGACTCGCGGTCCATGGACCAGGCGGCCTCGCCGCTCCGCGCCATCAACGCTCCGTCAAAGCGCGCGGCGTCGTCCATGCCGCTCTCCCAACGCGCCGCCTCAAGGCTGCCATCCGTCGATCCGTACTCGCAGAGCCCATTGCCGTCCTGGTCTCGCTCCGCGTACCACCAGGCGTGGTAGCGCTCCAGCGCCGGCAGGACCTCCCGGACAAAGCCCAAATCGCCGGTCTTGGCAAGAATCCGGGAGACCGCCCAGGCCGCGAGCGGGGGCTTCGAATTCCGCCAGTTCGTCTCCGCGGAATCGGGGAAGGCGCAGTCTGCGATCATCCCCGCGGGATTCTGGAACTCGAACATCGCTCGGACCTGTTCCTTCGCGAGTTCGGGCTCGAAGGCGGCCAGGGCCGCCGCGTGCTTCCAGGAATCCCAGGCCCAGAAACCGTTGAAATAGCGTACGCCCGTGGAGGGCACAAGGCCGGAGTGCCTGAGCGCGCCCAAGGGACTTTTCCAGTTGCCGAGGAGTACCTGGACGCACTTGACGGCGATGCCGCGATAGCGCTCGGGACCGAGGGCCGCGGCCTTGGCGACGTAGCCGTTCCAGCGCGCCTCGTTCTCGGCGAAGGAATCCTCGACGCAAGCTGACGCGGCCTTCGCCAAGGCCGACTCCTCCGTGCCATCCTCGCCCCGCGGCAGGTAGCTGACGGTGACGGCGAAACGCGCGGTTTCGCCTGCGGCCAGGTTTCGCCGCGGTCCCCGAATCCTGAAGGCTCCTTCCGCGGGTTTCTCGAGCAGGCCGGCCGCTCCGAATTCGGGGCGGACCAAGAGCCTTCCGCCCCGGCTGTTCAGAGTGGCGACCCCCTCGGAAAAGCCCTCAAGGAGACAGGGCTCGAAAAGCGCGCCGTCGAAGGCCGGGTCGAATACCTGCGCGGCGGCGCCTTCGTTCCGCAGGCTCAGCACGGAAAGGTAGCTGCGCCTCGAAATGAAGATGGTGCGCAACTCGGCGCGAAGCTCCCCCAGCCCCTTGGCGGAGACCAAAAAAAGGCCCGGCTCGGAGGAGGCCTCGAGGCTCGCTCCCGCGAACCGGTCCACGCCGTCCTCCCCCAGGGCGCGGAAGCGGCTCAGCCAGGGGCCGGCCCAACGCGCCTCGTCGGCGAGGTAAGGCCCCGTGACGCCGAGCACCGCCTTGGCGGCGCCCGGGGCCGGACCCGTCGGCGGCAGGCAAATGCCTTGCCAGGCCCCAAGGTCGGCGAAATTCGGGTTGGGCTTCTTCGGATCGGTCGGCAGAAAGGCATAATCAAGAAGGCCCGGGAAGTCGCCGCGGACCGGCGGCTTGTCGAGATTCTCGCCGCGGCACGTCGAGAGGGCAAAGGCCGCCGCGAAAGTTGCCGGGATGATCGCCGCGAGGGCGACCGTGCGCCCCATGCCGAACCCGCTTTTCATAGTTCCGCAAGCTCCGGATACTCCTCAAGGAGAAGCAGAAACACGCTGGAGGTCCAGGTAAAGGCCGGATCGACGAGGCCGTCGCCCGAAAGAGGGTCGAAGTTTTCCGCCATGCCGCCCTTCGCGCAGGCCGCCAGGAAGCGCCGCGCGGTTTCACGGGCCAGGCCTGTCTCGCCCAGGGCGCGCAACGCGTCCACGACGAGGTAGGTCGTCGGGGCCCAGACGGGACCGAGCCAGTAGCCGTCGCGGCGGAAGAACTTCGAATCGAGGGCCTCCGTCGCCGGGCCGTAGGGCGCCAGAAAGCGGCCCTGGTCGGCCAGGTCGCCGACCAGGGAGCGCGCGATCTCCGTCGGCAGGCGCTTCCCCGCCACGACGGGAAGCCGGAGGATCAGGCTGTCCCGGCGCGCGATCGGCGTTCCGGACGGCCCCTTCCGCGCGAAGAAGCCCTTGCCGTCCCAAAGCCTTTCCAACATCGCCGCGACCAAACCCTCCGCCACCCCCTCCCAGGCGCGGGCCTCGGCCTCGGGCAACCCGAGTACGCGGGCCAGGCAGGCGAGTTCATCGCACTGCCGCGCCAGGTGGGCGTAGAGGTCGGGCGACTCGACGGGACCGCCTTCCGCGAAAATGGAGGCGTTGTCCCAGCCCGAGTCGTTGCCGTGCTTGTAGACAAGGGCCCCGCCCGGCAAGCGCATGCCCTCGAGCCAGAAGCGCGTGGAACGGCTAATCGACGCGTACGCCGCCGCCTTCGCCTCGGCCGGCGGTGGCATTGCCCCCGGGGAGCACCCGCCGCTGCCCGCGGCCCCGATCCGCGCGCGCTCCAAGATGCCCCGGAGGGCCCAGGCGTGGATCGGCGGCTTCAGGCAGCTGAAGGAGGCGAACTTGTCGTTGACATAGTCGGGATAGGCTCCGCTTTCGTGCTGGTTGTCCGCCATGAGGAGGAGCTGGTCCAAGGCGAGGCCGGGGAAGCGCCCTGCCGCAGCCAGGCCGTTGAAACAGTTGTCCCAGCTCCAGACGTTGGTCATCCAGTTCTTGGACATGTACATGCCTTCGCGCGTCAAGCGCCCCTCGGGCGCGACGAGACAGGACCAGGTGATGTAGGCGGCGAGGTCGCGGGCCGGCTCGAGTTCCGGCCCCGCGGCGGGCAATCCCGCCATCCAGGCGCCGAAGCTTTCTTCCGCGCCCTCGGCGAAGGGCGCTCCGCCTCCGGCGCATAGCGCGTCGTTTCGCGCGGCGGAACGCGCCGATGGCCGCTCCGGCAACACGGCGCACTCTTCCAGGAAAGCCTCTCCGGAGCGGATCTCGACAACAATGCGCTCGTTCCCGACCTTCGCCCAGGGCGCGTCAAGCACGACGGAAGCCCCCGTCGTCTCAAGGCGGTACTTCCGGTCCTTGGCGTAACACTGGATTTCCCAAAGCCCTTCGCCGAGGTCGTCGACGTGGTCATAGCGTCCCTTTCGCATGGTCAGCCTCAGACCGCCGCCCCGACAGGCGACCTTGAGCCGCCGCGCGCCCGCGAACTCGAGGGCCACCATGGCGCCGCCCACTGATATCGCGCAACGCGTTGGCTCGGCGTCGACGGAGGTCTCCGAACCCGTCACGGCCGCGCCGTCCGGGCGGAGGAGCTCGAGGTCGAAGAGTTCGTTCGGGATCTCGTCGCCTCCGCCCACGTCCTTGAGGACCAGGCCTCCGCCCGCGCCGCGCGCCAGGGCAAGCCGGGAACCGCGTCGCGACCAGGGCACCTTCGCGATGTCGAGCTTCATTTGGGTCCCCGTATGGAGACCGCATAGCCCGCGGGACGCGCCGGCCCGAGGAAGCGCTCCCCCGCGGCGAGCGGCGCGAACTCGAACTCGAGGCGGAAACTCCGCGGCGTCAGCTTGTGCTGTGGCAGCTGGTCCTGGCCGCAAGAGTTGCTGCCGAGACCGTTTTGCGCGTAGTCGAGGCAGAGATGCGTCTTGCCGTCGCGTTCTATTTCGCGGTCGTGCGCCGCCCCTTCCAGGGCCTCGCGCGGATAGTCGTGCGCCGTGAATTCGATCGCCCGTCCCGAACATATTCCCAGTCCGAAGCCGCCGGCATCGCGCAACGACAGGGCGGTCACGCCGTAGCGGTTGCCGTTCTCCTGTGGTTTTACGTAGGGCGTGTGCAGGTCGCCCACCGCCGCCTCCCAAAGGCCCCGCCGCTGGGCGCGCCGTGAGTCCGAGTAGGCCTCGCCGGGCCCCAGTCCGTCCCACTTCGCCGCGGCGAGGCTTCCGGGAAGGACGAGCTCGACGCCGATCTTGGGCAACATGGCCGGCGCCGCCTTGTCAAAGCCGAGAGGATCTCCCTCCAGGACGAGCGAAAAGCCTCCCCTATCGTCGATCGCATATCGCGCTCGGCATTCGAAGCGCCAGCCCTGCGTCGGCGGCGCGGCGATGATCTCGCTCTCCAGCGTGACGCCTTCCGGGCCTTCCCGCCATGTGAAGGCTCGGGAGCGCTCTTGCACGAGGTGGAGGAAATACTTCTCGCGCCAGTCCTTGATGACGTACATGTCGTTGTCGATGGGCGCCCGCCAAAAGGACAGCGCGGGCCCCGATTCGACCAAGAGCCGTCCGTCGCGCACCCAGGAGAGAAGCCTTCCCGAAAGGCGGCCGAAACGGAAGACCGAGCCGCCGGCGGTCACGACGACGGAGCGCCGATCGACCGACAGCCCGACTCCGGACGCGGACCCTGTCGCGGCGCGTGGCCGAACCGGCTTATCCGCTTCCTTCTTGGCCGGCTCCGGCAGGGCGAACTGGGCGGTCGCTACGACGTGGCCCCTGGCGGCCCACAACCGGTCCTCCGAAAGCGCGAAATCGAGATCGAGGAGGCGGTCCGACGCCTCCGCCGCGCCGAACGCGGCGTCGCCCAGGGAAAAGGCGGCACGTTCGCCCGGACCCAGGGCAGGCAAGGGCGCCAGGCCTTCCGCCAGGGTCTCGCCTTCGGCGTGGAGTCTCCAGCGGATTTCGCAACCCTCAAGGCTCGCGAAATCCTGCTTGTTACGAAGCTCGAGCAGGACTTCCCCGGGGGACTCGAGGAGGAAACCCGCCGCGATCGGCTCGATCACCTTCTTGTACTCAAGGAGGCCGGGCGAAGGGCGGCGGTCGGGAAAGAGGAGACCGTCGCAGCAGAAGTTGGAGTTGTTGGGTTCGTCTCCGTAACGGCCGCCGTACTCGAACCACTCGGCGCCCTCGGCGTCCCGGCGCCTGAGCCCGTGGTCGATCCACTCCCAGACGAAGGCGCCCTGCAACCGCGGGTGGCCCTCGATGACGGCCTGGAACTCGGCCAACCCGCCCGGTCCGTTGCCCATCGCGTGCGCGTATTCGCAGAGGATGTGGGGCTTGCCTTCGCGATGCGCGATCTCAAGCAGCTTGGGCATCCTCGTGTACATCGTACTGTAGACGTCCGCGACGCGGGTCTCGTCGTCGCCCTCGTAGTGGATGAGCCGGGTCGGATCCAAGGCCCGGGCCGCCGCGGCCATCGCCTCGAAATTGCGGCCCATGTCCGACTCGTTGCCCAGGGACCACATGAGGATGGACGGATGGTTGCGGTCGCGCCTGACGAGCCGCGTCATCCGGTCCACGTAGGCCGCCTCCCACGCCGGATCGTCGGTCA
>JAEUJG010000027.1 GCA_016794765.1 Spirochaetaceae bacterium
ACTTGAAGCGGGTGATGCCGAAGCCGCCGCGGGGGTAGGTGTAGGGCACCATCTTGCTGATCGTGTAGGCGGCGCCACCGGTCTTCCAGGGCAGGACGTAGCAGCGGTCCAGGAAGAGGGCTTCGGCCTTGGCGAAGACCTTGTAGCGCTCGGAGAGGGTGTTCTTGGAGGCGGCCTCCTCGACGAGCTTGTCGAACTCCGCGTCGGAATACTGGCCGTCGTTGATGGCGCCGTTCGTGACGAGCCGGCCGAGCTGGGCGCTCGGGTCGCCGAAGCCGAAGCGGAAGTTGTCGTTGAGCATGTCGAAGCGGCGGGGCTCCACGACCTCGGCGAAGATGTCGTCGATCGCCTGGCCGAGCTTGACCTCGACGTTCTCCTTGCCGAAGACGTCCTCGAGCATGGCCTTGAGGAGGATGGCGCGCTTGGTCTCGGTCGCGTCGGGCATCGAGACGTAGACGAACTGGAGGGGGAGCTTGCCGTCGACCTGGAACTCGGCGATCGGCTTCATGTCGACCTTGGTCGGCTGGACGCCCTTGATGTTGCCGGCGCCGTCGGTGAGCTCGGCCAGGGCCTTGGCGAAGTACTCCTTCGCCTTCTGCTTGTTGTAGTAGTTGCCGGCGGCGCGGATCTCCTTGACGCCGGGGTACTCGACGTAGTCCTTGCCCTTCTCGTCGACGACGACCTGCTCGGGAACGACCGTGTTGCGGAGGATGTTCGCGGGCTTGTAGGGATCGTCGAGCTCGTTCAGCTTGGCGCGGTCGATTCCGTAATAGAGCGCCTTGCGGAAGTTGAGGTTGTTGACGAAGGCCTTGAACTCGGGGTTCGAGGAGGTGAAGTTCTGGACGAACCAGTAGGTGACGGAGGAGGGCTCGGCGGGATAGATGTAGTCGGCCCACTTCGTGCCGGAGAGCGCCTTGACCTGGTCGGCCGTCAGCGTGGCGGAGGAAAGCTCGCCGCGCTGGAACATCTGGACCTGGACGTCGGTGCTGACGACCTTCTGGAGGTTGACGGTCTTCACCTGGATCGACTTGGCGTCCCAGTAGGCGGGATTGGCCTTGAGGACGATCTGCTTGTCGCGCTGCCAGTCGGCGATGTAGTAGGCGCCGGAGTAGAGTAGCTTCTCCTTGGCCACGCCGAAGTCGGGGCCGACGGAGGCGAGGAATTCCTGCGCCCCGGGGAGGAAGAGCTCCATCACGAGGCAGGACAGGAAGAAGGGCGTGGGCTTCGTGAGCTTGTACACGACCGTGTACTTGTCCGGCGCCTTGACGCCGACGCCCGCGTCGAAGGCCTCGAGGGCCTTGGCGCGCGTGATGTCGGTCTTCTTGCCCGCGTCGATGTCGACGAGGTCGAGGTAGTAGTTGTTGAGGCCCGCGATCAGCTTGCGCAGGTCCTTGGAGAGGTTCTTGATGCCGTTCTTGGGATCGGCGACGTAGCGGAAGCCCTCGACGAAATCGTCGGCGGTGATCTCGTACTTGGTCTTCTGGCCCTTCGAGTCCACCCACATGAGCCCCTTGCGGAGCTTGAAGGTCCACTCGGTGCTGTCCGCGTTGCTCGTCCAGGACTCCGCGATGGAGGGGACGAAGCGTCCGAACTTGTCGTTCTCGACGAGCCCGTCCTGGGTGTTCGCCGCGATGCGCTGGTCCGTCGTGTCCGGAGTGTAGAAATACCGGAGCGAGGATCCTTCCGCCACGTAGGTCGCGTCGTACCGGTCCACGGTCGACGCCGCGCCGGCCGCCGACGCCGCGATCGCCGCGATGGCGAGGGCGACGGTGATGCGCGCGCTCAATCTGCTCATGCTGGCCTCCTCAAGCGATATCGAACTGGAGCCCGACCGCCTCCTTAAGGACAGACGGATTTCTCCACGTATGTTATCGCAAGAACCGTACCATCTTTCCTAAACCGGGCGGCTTATCTGAATTTCGATGGGGAGGATGTCGACAACGACGTCGCGGAAGGAATACCGCCCGTCGTAGTAGAGGACGGCGCAACCCTCCTCGGACGAAGCCTCCCCCGCCGCGCTTGGCGCCGGCCCATACGCCGCCGCGCTTGGCGCCGCGCCGGCACCTGCGGCCGGGACGGGCAGGCGACGCCCGAGGCGCAGCTCCCAGCCAAGGCAGCGGGGCTGGCCGTCGAAGTCGGGCGCCTCCTCTACGAGGAGGCTGCGGGCGTAGCGCCGGCCGGTCGCGGGATCGAGAAAGAGGCCGGCGGGATCGTTGTCGAGGAGCATGCGGGCGGCGAACTCGGCCAGGCCGCCGTAGGGCGACAGGACGCCTGAGGCTTCGGGCCGCGGCGTGGCGAAGGCGGCGTCTTCCGGGGCCAGGCGACGCTTGTCGCCGAAGTCGAAGACGCCGGTCGCCGCCTCGTAGGAGTCCCCCTCGGTGAGGCAGTGGAGGAGGGCTCCCTGGATCGCGACGCGGGGGCCCGCCGCCGTGGGGACAAAGCGCCGGACCGCGGGGCGCGGATCGACGATGTAGAGGGCTCCCGCGCCGACGACGCCGATCCGCCGGGACGCGCCTTCGTAGACGAGGGCGGTGGCCTCGGCTATGCCGAAGGCGGGCCGGCGCGCGCCGTCCTCGACGAGGGCGGCCTCGAGGAGGCGGGCCAGGCGGGCGCGCGTGTCGAAGTGCTGGTCGATCATGCCTTCCCCGAAAAGGCCGAAGCCGGGAAGGACATAGAGGGCGCTCGACATCTCTGCCTCGCCCGCGGCCGTGGCGCGGGGCAGGGCCAGGGCGCCGAAGCTCGTACCGGCGCCGATCATCGGATCGGAGAGCACGGCGGCTCCGGCGCTCGTGCCGCCGACGACGAGGCCGCCGGCGGCGCGCGGCCGGCCGGCGCGCTCGCGGAGCGCGGCCAAGAGGGGGCTGTCGCCGCCACTGTCCCCGCCGCCCTCGCCGCGGAGGAGGGCAATGGTCGCGTTTTGGTCCCCGCCGAGGAGCCACAGGCCGTCGGCGCGGCGGAGGCGCTCCACTTCGGCCGCCTCGTAGGCGCCGCGCTCCATGCCCGCGACGGCTCCCGAGACTCGCAGGAGCTCGACCCGCTCCGGATCGACCCCCAGCTCGCCAAGCCAGGCGCGCATTTTCTCGAAGCCGGCGAGCGGGGCGGCCGTCGCGCTCGCTAAAACCGCGAATCGGCCTCCGGGGCCTCCGGCCATGTCCACGAACCTATGGAGAATGGCGGCGCGGTGAAGCAGCTCCGCGCCGCCGACAATAACCATATCTCCCTGCGTCATCCTACGCTCCAAATTGGTTATCATTGGCTTTTGGCGACCAAATAACCAAAGTAAACCATTTACTAGGTATTGCTTGTGGTGCCGAGAAGGCGGCGTCCTTCGTCGGTCAGGCGAGTGCCGCCGCGGCCGCGTGTCGAGGTCACATAGCCGCGCGCCGCGAGATGGTCAAAGCGGGCGCGGACGGCGCCGGGCCCCAGCGCGAGTCCACGGGAGGAGCAGAGCGCGGAAACGGCTTCCCTTCCGCCGTGCCGTCCGCTCGCCTCGAGCTCGGCGAGGGCCAGGAGGACACAGCGATCCTCGCTCTCCAGCGCCGGATCGGCGTTGCCGCCGGAATCGAGGCCGGCCGCGAAGAGGGCCGCCCCGACGAAGCCGGCGGCCGCCGCCGCGGCGGCGAAGGCGCCCGAGGCCTCGCCGCCCCGGAAGCCGCCCCCGAAGCCGCCGCCGGCGAAGCGGCGGGCCATGTCGGCCTGGAAGGACGAGGGCGTGAAGGAAACCGGCGTCTCCTCGTCCCGGCCTTCGTCACCGCAGGCGCGGGGCTCCTCGGCGAAGTAGCCGTCCTCGGGCAGGTCGCCGGGACCGATGCTGTCGCTTTCCCGCACGGCGAGCATGTAGGTGATCGCGTTGCGGAGCTCGCGCACGTTGCCCGGCCAATCTCGGGCGGCGAGAGCCTCGAAGACGGCGGGCGCGACCCGGAGGCTCCGCGCGCCCTCGAGGGCCAGGAAGCGCTCGACGAGGAGGGGTATGTCCTCGGCGCGCTCGCGGAGGGGCGGGATGCGGAGCCAACCCATCTTGAGGCGGAAGTAGAGGTCCTCGCGGAACTCGCCGCGGGCGGCGCGCTCCAGGAGGTCCTCGTTGGTCGCCGCGATGACGCGGACGTCAACGCGCTTGATCTCCGAGCCGCCGACGCGGAGGATCTCCTTTTCCTGGAGGACGCGGAGGAGGCGCTTTTGCACCTTCGGCGACACGTTGCCGATCTCGTCCAGGAAGAGGGTGCCGCCGTCGGCGAGCTCGAAGAGGCCGGCCTTGCCGCCGCGCTTGGCGCCGGTGAAGGCCCCTTCCTCGTAGCCGAAGAGCTCGCTTTCGATGAGGTCGTCGGAAAGGGCGCCGAGGTCGACGGCCAGGAAGGGCCCGGCGGCGCGGGGCGAGGCCGCGTGGATGGCGCTCGCGAAGAGCTCCTTGCCGGTGCCGCTCTCGCCGTGGATCAGGATGGACAGTTCGGTGCGAGCCAGGCGGCGCGCGATGCGCTTGGCCCGCTGCAGGGTCTCGCTCTCGCCGACGATGTCCTCGAAGGAGTACTTGGCGATATAGCCGCGCTTGCGGTACTCGCGGGCGAGCTTGACGCTCTCCGCGGCCGCGTCGCGCTCGTCGCGGAAGGTCGCGATCCTGAAGCCCGCGTCGGTCGCGAAGCGGCGCACGAGGACGTCGCCCTCGGCCAGGCGGAAGAGGCCCTCGTCCTCGGGGCCGGGGCCCTCCAGGAAATCGAGGAGGGCGCGGCTCCGGATGAGGGCCGCCAGGTCGCCGCCCGGACCCTCGCGGCCGCGCAGGCCGAGGAGCCCGCGGAGGTTCTCGCTCAGGACGGAGACGCGGCCGGCGGGGTCGTAGACGAGGATGCCCTGCGACAGGGAGTCGATGACGGTGGAGAGGTGGGCGTTGAGCCTGCGCGTCTCCTCGCGCGAGCGGCCGAGGCGCCGCGCCAGGGAGACGATCGTCGCGAGGTAGCGCCGGGAGAAGCTCCCGGCCGCGCGCTCGAGGAGGCCGAGGCGCGCGAGGATTTCGGCTATCGTCTCGAAGTCGACGACGCGCACGCCGATGTCGATGCGCTCGGTGATGCCGGGCGGGATCAACGTCGGCTCGCCGGCGGTCACCGCGATGCGTATCTCGGGCGGCGGCTCCGGGGCTCCCGGGTAATAGGGTACGTATTCCACGCCGTCCAAGCCGAGCTCGGCGAGGGCCGCGATGCAGGCCTCCGCCGTCTCCCGGCGGTCGTTGACGAAGAGGGCGCGGCCGCCGGGCGGCAGGGCCACGAGGAGGTCCAGGCGTTCGCAGTCGACGGTGCGCCGCGCCACGAGGAGGGGCGTCCCCGGCGCGATGAGCGAACTCGCGGCGATCTCCCCGGCGACGAGCTCGCTCGACGCCAGGACGAGGTCCGCCTCGATCGGCGCCTCCGCTCCGGCGTCGATCGAGTAGGCGCGGAGCTCCGCCGCCCCTTCCAGGTATTCCGCGAGCTGCCGTTCGAGCTCGCGCCGCGTGTTCGCGCTTCCCGCGACGAGGGCGACCCGCTTCATCGCCTCATGCCTCGAAGCGTCCCTTCATGAGGAGCCTCCCCTCGCGGAGCGCGAGCCTGCCGCCCGCCGCGACGGAGGAGATGCGGAAGTCGCCCGGTTCGAGGAGGACGAAATCGGCGTCCGCGCCGAGGGCGAGCCGGCCCTTGCCGCGGAGCTTGAGGATGGCCGCCGGCGAGCTCGTCGCGGGCTTGAGCGCCTCGGCGAGGGGAATGCCTTCGGCGAGGACGGAGGCGCGCAGGGCCTCCCAGAGCGAGGCGGGGCTCCCGACGCCGAGGCCGGCGAATTCGCCCGCCTCGTTGAAACGGGGCAGGGAACCCTGGCCGTCGGAGGTGCAGGTGACCCGTTCGAAGGGTACGCCGGCCTCGCGGAGGCGGCGCAGGGCGGCGCCCACCGTCACCTCGCCCTCGTCGATGAAGCGCTTGATCGTGCTCGTCGTGAAGTCGACGAGGCCGCCCTCCCGGGCCCAGCGGAGGGCCGCCTCGAAGACGGCGGGACTCCGGTTGCAGTGCGTCGGCAGGAACTGGCTCCGCGGCAGCTCGCCGGAACGGACGAGCTCCTCGAGGGGCGTAAAGGCGGCGGGCGCGTCGCCCAGGTGGAAGTTGACGATGCCGGCCTTGCCGGAAAGCATGCCGCCGACGCGGGCCTCGGATGCGAGGCGGGCGAGCTCCTGGAGGCTCGGCTGGGAGGAGCGGTGGTCGGAAACGGCCACCTCGCCGACGCCGATGATCGGCTCGACCATCATGAGGTCCTTCATCGCGTCGCCCGTCAGGGTCCGCGAGGGGACGCGGTAGCTGCCGGTGTAGCACCAGGCCGAGAGGCCCTCCTCGCGGAGGCCGTAGGTCTTGGCCACGAGGTTTTCCATCCCGCGCGCGACGCCGTCGGTGCCGAGGGTGCCCACGACGGTGGTGACGCCGGCGCGGAAGCAGTCTGAGACGGCGAGTTCCGGCGTCCGTGTCGAAAAACCGCCCTCGCCGCCGCCGCCGGCCACGTGGACGTGGGCGTCGATGAAGCCGGGGGCCAGGATGCGGCCGCCGGCGTCGAGGACTTCCACCTCGCCGGGAAGGCAGTCGGCGTCGATATGGGGGGCTATGGCGAGTATCTTGCCGCCCGCCGCGAGCAGGTCGCGGCGGCCGAGGGCTTCGGGGGCGTAGAGGTCGGCGTTTTTGACCAAGAGGAACATACAACCATCCTTCGAGGCTCAGGATAGAGTATATACAGCAAGGATCATGCCAGCACTAGGAAAATCGGCGCGGGGGCGGCCGCAATCCGCAACGGGAAGCCGCGCCGGCAAAAAAACCGCCCGGGCTCGCCGGGCGGTTGATCGTTCGGGCGGCGAAGCAGGCTAGGCGGGCTTCCCGCTCTTTTCGCCGGCGCGAAGGGCGGCGAGGCCGAGGAGGGTGGAAACCGCGATGCCGGCGAAGGCCATGCCCTTTTGCCAGTTCGGATCCTTCATGAAGTTGCCGGAGAAGCCGAGGACATAGCCCGCGAGGATGGCGGCGAAGAGGAGGGCGGGATTCGCCTTCTTCCTGCCCATCGCGAGGATGGCGATGAAGAGGGCGGGGACGATGCCCGAGGTGTAGCCCTGGTAGGTCTTGAGGAGGAGGTCGACGATGTCCTTCTGGTAGAGGGCGATCACCGCGCCGACGACGGCGACGATCACGACCCAGCCCCGGGTCCAGGCCAGGGAGCGCCGGCCGATGATGTCGTTCTCCAGGATGCCGGCCGCCGTCAGGAGGACGGTGTCGGCGGTGGAGAGGATGGCGGCCAGGACGCCGAAGAGCATGAGGACGCCAAGCCAGCTCGGGAGGACGTTCTTGATGATGGCGTTCAGGGGGTCGAGCTTCCCGGGATCAAAGCCGGTCGCCTTGGCCCAGAGTCCGATGAAGGTGATGGCGAAGGCGAAGGCGAGCATGCCGAAACCGCTCGTGAAGGAGGACTTCCTGGCGTTAGCGGGGCTGTCGGCGGAGAGGATGCGGCCGAACATCATCGGACAGATGAAGTAGGAGCCGGCGACGACCACGAGGTAGTAGAGGAGGTCGAAGGGACCGAACTTGGGGGAAAAGAGCTCG
>JAEUJG010000047.1 GCA_016794765.1 Spirochaetaceae bacterium
CGCCCGCGTGGTGGCGCGCGCTCTGGGATCGGTGGAGCTCCGTTCAGGTCGAGACGGCGGACGCCATGCCCGAGGGCCACCGGACCTGGCTCCATTGGGACAAGACCCTGAAGGACGCGGGGGTCCTCAAGCGGAACGGCGACGTCGAACTGCTCGAGCGGGCCGGCGGCAACTTCACCTTCGACCGGATCGTGGCGAAAAGGCGCTGATCGCCCGCCGGCCGCCGGCTCTGCCGATACCTGCGGAGCGAAGGGGGCCTGCTGGTCGAAAAGGCCCTGCGGGAGGGCTCCGGCGACCGGAGTCCCGTTCCTTTCTCGGTGTTTTCCGGCTTCAGCCTCGATTATGACCGTCTTTTTCCCCGGATTGGGCCTGTCCGCCCTCCCCGGACGACATTGACGCCGCCTCGCCTTTTCGCCACAATGTGCGGCATCCTTCGCGAGGTCTCCCGTCCGGGCGGCCCCGCGGCGCACTCCGGAGCACCATATGGACGCACGATCGCTCGTGAAGAGCCTCCACCCCCTCGAGGTGAAGCTCCTCCTCCGCTACGCCTCAGGCGATGGTTCGGGCGAGGAGCTCGACGCCGCCCGCCTCGCGCGCGAGCTCGGCTACAAAGAGGGCCAGGCCAACCAGGCCTTTTCCTGGCTCGCCGCCAAGGGCCTCGCCGCCGAATCCTCCCGGAGCGCCGCCTCGTTTTTCGAGCTGACCCCCTTCGGCCGCGAGCTGGCCGACAAGGGCATCGCCGAGGAGCGCATCCTCGGCCTCCTCCGCGCCAAAGGCGCCCTCCGCCTGCCCGAGATCTGCGCCGAGCTCGGCCTTGAGCAGAAGGACGTGGGCTCCGCCTTCGGCCTCCTCACCAAGGAGGGCTTCGTCGCGATGGACGCCGAGAAGCGCGCCGCCCTCGTCGGGTCGGCCCTGGCCCCCGGCGCCCTCCCGGCCCGCGTCGCCAGCCTCCGCGCCCTCCTCGGCCGCGGTGTCGCCTCCGAGGCCGGCATCCTCGCCGAGGCCGAGCTTTCCCCCGCCGAGCGCGAGGCCATGGCCGGCGTCGCCAAGAAGCGCGGCGCCGCCGACGCGCCCTTCCGCGCCTTCGAGCGGGAAACGGTCCGCTACCGCCTCGACGCCGCCGCCCCACAGGTCAAGACGGCCCTGGAGGCCGAGGGCATCACCGGCGAGGAAATCGGCCCCGTGACCCCCGAGCTCCTCGAGAAGGGCTCCTGGAAGACGGGAACCTTCCGCCCCTACAACGTGCATAGCCCGACGGCCCGCCTCTTCCCCGGCCGCCGCAATCCCTACTGCGAATTCCTCGAGGGGGTGAAAGACAAGCTCGTCTCCCTCGGTTTCGAGGAGTTCGACGGCAGTCTCGTGGAGACGGAGTTCTGGAACGGCGACGCCCTCTTCATGCCGCAGTTCCATTCCGCCCGCGACATCCACGACGTCTACTACGTCGCCGAGCCGACCAAGGCCAAGTCCATCGAGGAGCCCCACCTCTCCGCGGTCGCCGCGACCCACGAGAACGGCGGCCAGACGGGAAGCCGCGGCTGGGGCTACTCCTTCGACCGCGAGTTCACGAAGCGACTCCTCCTCCGGAGCCAGGGCACGGTCCTCTCCGCCCGCCAGCTCCACAAGGCCACGGTGCCCGGCAAGTATTTCGGCATCGCCCGCTGCTTCCGCTACGACAAGGTCGACGCGACCCACCTCTCCGACTTCTACCAGACCGAGGGCATTGTCCTCGGCGAGGACGTCTCCCTCCGCACCCTCCTCGGCTTCCTCGAGATGTTCGCCGTCGAGGTCGCGGGCGCCAAGGAGGTGAAGTACGTCCCCGGCTACTTCCCCTTCACCGAGCCCTCCGTCGAGGTGCACATCAAGCACCCCGTCCTCGGCTGGTTCGAGCTGGGCGGCGCGGGCATCTTCCGGCCCGAGGTCACAGAGCCCTTCGGCGTGAAGGTGCCGGTCCTCGCCTGGGGCATCGGCATCGACCGCATGGCCCTGATGGCCCTCGGCCTCAACGACCTCCGCGAGCTCTTCAGCTCCGACATCGAGAGCGTGCGGCTTCGCCGCGCCAAGCTCTAAGCGAACCCCAAGGATAGGGATGACGACATGCCCAAGATCGAAGTAAACGAGCAGCTTTTCTTCTCCCTCCTCGGCCGCGCCATGGGCGCCGCCGAGCTCGAGGATATCCTCCCCGGCGCCAAGGCCGAGCTCGACGGCTGGGATCTCTCCGGCGGAGCCGGCGCGGCGGGCCAGCCCGGCGACTCGGGCGCCTCGAACCGGACGCTCAAGATCGAGCTCAACGACACGAACCGGCCCGACCTCTGGTCCACGGCCGGCCTCGCGCGCCAGCTCAAGACCCGCGAGACCGGCAAGCGCCGCGAGTACCCCTTCTTCTCCCGCGAGGGAGACCTCCGCGGCGCGACCAAGAAGGTCCTCGTCGAGGCCTCGGTCAAGGCCGTCAGGCCCTTCCTGGCGGGCTTTGTCGTCAAGGGTCCCGGCGTCTCCGACGCGGTCCTCAAGGACCTGATCCAGACCCAGGAAAAGCTCGCCTGGAATTTCGGCCGCAAGCGCCGCACGGTGTCGATGGGCCTCTACCGCTCCGCCTCCATCGAGTGGCCAGTGAGCTACAAGGCCGTCGACCCGGACAAGACTCGCTTCGTGCCCCTCCAGGAAACCCGGGAGATGAGTCTCCGCCAGATCCTCAAGGAGCATCCGAAGGGCAAGGAGTACGCCTTCATCCTCGAAAAGGAGGCGGTCCACCCCCTCCTCGTCGACGCGAAGGGCGGGGTCCTCTCCTATCCGCCGATCATCAACTCCGCGGATCTCGGCGCCGTGCAGGTCGGCGACACGGAGCTTTTCGTCGAGCTCACGGGCACCGACCTGCCCTCCGTCGTCCTCGCCGCCTCCATCGCCGCCTGCGACCTCTCCGACATGGGCTACGCCGTCGAGCCGGTCGCCGTCGAGTACGAATACGACACGGCCTTCGGCCGCCGCCTCGTCACGCCCTTCTACTACCAGAAGCCCGTTTCCGTGGAGGCTGCCCGCGTCGCCAAGCTCCTCGGCAAGCCCTTCTCGGTCCAGGCCGTCGCCGCCGCGGTGGAGCGCATGGGTTCCGCGACCGAGATCCACGGCCAGTACGTAGCCGTGAAGCCGGCCGAGTACCGGAACGACTTCCTCCACGCGGTGGACGTCGTCGAGGACGTGATGATGGGCCTCGGCATGGAGAGCTTCAGCCCCGAGCGGCCGCACGACTTCACGATCGGCCGCCTCTCGCCCATCGAGTCCTTCTCCCGCAAGGCCAAGAACGCGATGGTGGGGCTCGGCTACCAGGAGATGATCTACAACTACCTCGGCGCCGGCCGCGACTTCGTCGAGCGAATGGGCCTCGAAGCCTCCGCCCTCGTGCGCATCTCCAACCCGATGTCCGAGAACTTCGAGTTCGTGCGCAACTCGCCCCTGCCGAGCCTCCTCAACTCCGAGGCGGTTTCGATCCAGGCCGCCTACCCGCACCGCCTCTTCGAGGTCGGCAAGGTGGCGCTTCGCGACGAGAGCGAGAACTACGGCGTCGCGACCAGGCAGTATCTCGGCGTCCTCTCCTGCCACGCGGCGGCCGATTTCAACGAGATCGCCGCCCACGCGGCGACCCTCCTTTACTACCTCGGCAAGGATTTCACCGTCGTCGATCCGGCCTCCGGCGGCGCGGGCGAGGATCCGCGCTTCATCCCGGGGCGCTACGCCGCCGTCCTCTACAAGGGCAAGCGCGCCGGCGTCT
>JAEUJG010000080.1 GCA_016794765.1 Spirochaetaceae bacterium
TACACTCCCATCCGGTTGATGATGGTGTCGAGCATCTCGTCGACATTGGCTATGAACTTGGCCGCGGCCGCGTAGCCGTGCTGGAACTTGATCATGTTGGCGAGCTCCTCGTCCATGTTGACGCCGGACATCGACTGCCTGAGGTCGCGGAGCTCCTTGCCGATCCGGGCGTGGGACTCGCTCGCCCGCTCCGCCCGTTCTCCGGAAAGGCCGACGCGGGCGACCGCCTCGGCGAAGTGGTCGTCGAAGGTGCGCTCGCTGCCGACCATGACGGCCTGGGTCCGGAGCGAGGCGATCGCGAGGGCCGCGCCGCCGTCCCCGGGCGCCGCCGGCCTGCCGTTTTCGCCGAAGCCCGCGGCGATAGAGCCGAGGTCGGACTTGACCGCGTCGGAGACCTCGAGCCAGCCGGCGGGGTGGGAGAGGGGGGCGACGCCGTAGTCGAGGCCGCCGCCGCGGAGGCTCAAGACCGCGTCGGCCTTGGCCCAGTCGTAGGCTCCTTCGGGGCCGGAGCCGCGGAGGATGCCCGCGTAGCCGGCCAGGAACTGGCCGGAGTCCTCGACGTGGCGGATGACGAAGTCGGGGTCGGCGCGGTCGGCCGCCGGCGTCGCTCGGAGCTGGAGGCGCCCCTCGCGCGTCAGGCGCGCCGTGACCTCGGCGCCGGCGTTGTTGATGCGCGCCACGAGGTCCGCGACGGTGTCGGTGGGGTAATAGGGCACCTCGACCTCGCCGTTCGCGCGGGAGAGCTTGATGCTGCCGGAGAGCCCGACCTGCTCCTTCGCCTGGAGGGCGTTGCCGCCCGTCATGCGATAGAGATAGCTTGAATCGTAGGCGCCGTCGCCGTTGCGGTCGTAGTTGCCCGCGAGGTTGTTGATGAAGGGCCATTCCTTGAAGAAGTCCTGCCCCGTCTTCCCGTTGAGGCCGTAGCCCTGCCGGTGGGTCTCGTTGACGAGGTCCGCGAAGGAGAGGGCCATCGTGTCGAGGGTCTGGATCTCGCCGCGGACGTCCCCGTCGCGGAGCTCGAGGGTCGCGCCGAGGCTGCCGCCGCGGGGACCGAAGGCCAGGCCGGTGTCGGCCCAGGCGGGGCTCGCGTAGCCGTCCTCGTCGGCGCCGCGCATGTCGAGGGCGCGGGCGACCTTGCCCTGGACGAGGACGATGCCTTCGACATGGAGCATCACCTCGTCGGGGTCGCGGCGGTCCACGGAGATGGGGACGATGGAGCCGAGCTTTTCGACGAGGAGGTCGCGGCGGTCCATGAGGTCGTTCGGGTTGTCGCCGAGGGCCTTGGAGCGGACGATCTCGCCGTTCAGCTCGGCGATGCGGCCGGCCAGGTCGTTGACCTGGGAGACCTGGCCGCGGACGTCCCCGTCTAGGACCCCGCGGAGCTCGGAGAGGCGGCGGTAGCGGTCGCGGATGCCCTCGGCCAGGGCCTCGCCGCGGGAGAGGACCGCCTGGCGGGCCGCGAGGTCGGAGGGCCTGAGCGACAGCTCCTGCCAGGACTCCCAGTACTTGTCCATGAGGGTCCGCACGGAGGAGTCGGAGGGCTCGTTGTGCACCTGCTCGAGCTGGAGGACGTACTTGTCGCGCGTGTTCCAGTAGGCCTCGAGGCCCGACTCGCCCACGATGCGCCCGTCCAGGATCTCGTCGCGGACGCGCTCGATGCGCTCCACGGTGACGCCCTGGCCGATCTGGCCGGGCACCTCCGCGCGGTTCAGGGCCGGCGCGTAGAGCGGATCCGTCGTGCCGAGCTCCACCCGCTGGCGCGAGTAGCCCTCGGTCGAGGCGTTCGTGAGGTTGTGGCCGATCGTGACGAGGCCCTGGTTGTGGGCGCCGAGACCGCGCTTGCCGATCTCGATGCCCATGAAGGTTGACTGCACGTTCCTCTCCTTGCCGTTCCGCGCGCCCTAGAGGGCCGCGTCCAGGAGGATGGCGTCGTGGCCGGCCTGGACGGCCCGCCCCGATTTCCCGTAGATTCGGCCCTTCTTGTCCGGAAAGAGCTCCTCGAGGACCTGGGCGAGGAGGGTCCGGTTGCCGACGGCGTAGTCGCTGACGGCGGTGTTTTCAAATTTGGCGCGCATGGCGCCGATCTTGAGGCGGCGGTACAGGTCAGTGAGGGCGGTGCGCTCCGGTTCGGGCACGCGGAGGGCCAGGCGGTAGAAGCTCTCGCCCGCCTCGCCGGGGCCGATGCCGAGTTCGCGCCGCAGGGCGGCCTCGGCCAGGGAGCGCGCGTTCTCGAGCTCGGCGACGTGCTCGGTCATGCTTTCAAGGAGATGCATGCTTCCCTCGAGGGCAGGCCAGTCGCGGGCGCGGACGGATTCGGAAAAGGCGCGCTGGGCCTCGACATAGGCGTCGAAGGCGGCGATCTCGGCTTCCATGGCGGCGGCGAGGCCGGCGGCGGTTTCAAGCGTCATCATCGGCGACACTCCTTCGATTTATG
>JAEUJG010000111.1 GCA_016794765.1 Spirochaetaceae bacterium
GCGCCGAGTATGAATACGGTCATGGTCGACTCCGGTCCACCGCTAGGATTCGGGCTTGGCGCGGGCCCGGGAGGCGGGGCTCGAAGCCCGCGGACTCCCGACGCCGGCGCTCTCGCGGACGGCGTAGACCTCGAAGGTGTCGCCCAGGCCGAAGAGCCGCGAGATCGAGCCGAAGACCCCAAGCGCCCCCCGCCGCAGGAACCCCTCGCGGAGCCGCTTCAGCGCGGGAAATCGCTCGGGATGGTGGCCCGTGATCTTGATCCGTTCTACCCGAAAGCCATAGGCCCTGAGAATCCCCCCGACGCGCGAAGGCTCCCAGATCGTGAAATGATCCTGGGGGCTCCGCTCGAAGAAACCTCCGCGGTCGCGGCGGGCCGAGACTCCCTCGCCCGAGGGGGTGGAAAAGGCGAAAATCCCGCCCGGCCGGAGCAGGGCGGCGGCGTTGCGCAGGGCGCGGTCGAGGTCGTCGAAATGCTCGATGACGTACCACATGCTGACGACGTCGAAGGGACCGCCGAAGGCGGCCGCCACGGCCGGATCGAGGAAATCCCCGGCCGCCGCCGGGATGCCGAGCTCCTTGCGGACATAGCGCGCGGCCTCGTCGGCGGCGTCGAGCCCGAAGGGTTCCTGCCCGCGCTCGCGGGCGGCGGCGAGGAAGGGGCCGTAGGCGCAACCGACATCCAGGATCGAGAGGCCGCGCCGCCGTCCGAGGCTGCGCTCCGCCAGGGCTTCAATCCGGTCGAGCCGCGTCACGGCGTGGCGGGTCAGCGCCGGCCAGTCCTCGAGGTAGCTCTTGCCGTATTGCGCGCGGTACTCGTCGAAAAAGTAGGCTTCCTTGTAGGGATTCTCCCGCCCGCGCGCGAAACGGAGCAGATAGACGATGCCGCAGTCGCCGCAGCGGAAATAGCTCTTCGATTCGTTCCTGAAGACCGCGCGCCTCTCGGGGCTTCCGCAACGCGGACATAGGCGCGGGCCCGAAGGGGCGAGACCCGCGATGAAGTCGGCGAGGGATTCGCGTTCCTCCGGAGCGACGGCGGCGGTCATCGCGAGGGTTTCGGCGGGATTGGCGAGATGGCGCCTGAGGGCCTTGAGTTCCGGCTTGAGGAGACCGATCTCCGGGAAGCCGGCCGTTTTCGCGAGCCGACGGTGATAGGCGCTCGGATTGAGGAGGATGACGCCGCAGCCCGCGTAGGCGGCCTCGAAGGCGGTCAGGCCGAACTGCGTGAACACGAGGTCGTACTGGTGGAGGTGCTCTTTCAAGTCCTGGATCGGGCCGAGCACCGTCGCGCCCTCGAGGCCGAGGGGCGGGGCGCCGCGGCGCAGGGCGCCGGACACGAGGGTCAGGCGATCGGCCTGGACGAGGCCCTCGGTGACAAGGCTGCGCGCCAGCACCAGGGCGAGGCCGGCGGGATCCTCGCCGCCGAAGCTGACGAGGATGCGGGAGAAGCCCGCCGGCGGTTCCCGGCGGCGGCTCGGCAGGTCAAGAAAGCCGATGGAGGCCCGGTTTGGCGGCAGATCGGCGCTTCGCGGGCGGCGCGGCCGGACGCGGGGTAGGACGTCGACGAGATAGGACGCCGCCTCCCGGGCCGCACCGCCCTCGTCGAGGGCGAGCACCGGACCGAGGCGCTCCCAGAAGGCGAGCTCCTCGAGGCTTGAGGCGCGCCGGTCGAGGAGGACGAGATCCCAGCTCTCGTCGCCCCGCGGTTCGGATACGAGGGGAATGCCCGAAAGCTCGCGGGAATAGGCGAGCGACAGTTCGGCGGCGCTCCAGGCGCCGGCGGTCTTGGCTTCGGGCACGAAAACCGCGGCCTCGGGACCGAGCTCCCTGGCCAGGGAAAAACAACGCACGAGATGGCCGGAACCATTGCCCTTGGCGACGGAGGGCACGAGGAGGATGCGCTTGCTCATGGAAGGCCTCCCGCCGCGCCAGCCAAGTCCGCCGCGCCAGCCAAGTCCGCCGCGCCAGCCACGCCCGGCCCGCGGGGATCCCGAAGGCCGCGCAGGTAGGCGAAGATCCGCGCGGTCGGGATGGGCTCGCCCGAGTAGAGGGCTCCGTAGATCCGGAGGACGGCCTCGTAATCGGCGGCCGTGTCGACCGTGACGCGGGCTTCGGGAAGGAACCAAGGATCGGGAGCGGCGGGCCGGTCGAGGACGAAGAGCTCGGGATGCGAGTAAAGGTAGGGACAGACGTGCTCGCGCTCCGGCGCCTCGCGGGCCTCGGCTTCCGCGCGGAAGAGCGCGGCCGCGGCGACAAGCTCGACGCCCATGCCGACGGGAAGGCCTTGGTAGGAGGCGTAGTCCGCCGGCGGGACCGTCTCCGCGCGGTCGAGGAGGAGGGCGGCGAGCTCGTGGGCCACGAGGGGATTGTCCCCCGTCGCGCGGAGCACCCGCTCGAGGCCGAAGCGCCGTGCGGCGAGGCAGTAGCGCGCCAGGACGTCCTCCGCGGGACCCACCAGGAGTTCGAAGCCGCGGCGCTCCGCGACCGGCGCCAACTCGGCGGCGCTCGGCTCGTCCGTCGCCAGCACATGGACGTCGGCGGACACGAGGGCCAGGCGGGCCAGGACCTGGTCGCAGAGCGTCGCTCCGCCGAGGGGCAGGAGGGCCTTTCGCGGCAGGCGGGTCGAACCGAGCCGCGCCTGGACGACGAGGCCGGTGCGCGGCGCCCTGCCCGGACCGCCCGCGGAAGCGGCGGGGTTCATGGCGACTCGTCCTCCCAGAGGTCGACGACGCTCGTCGCGTCCGAACGGAAGCGGAAGCTGTTCGTCCGCACCCATTCGGCGGCGGCTCGGAACTCGCGGGCGGCCGCGAAGGGCCGGCCGCCGCGGCGGCGGAGGTAACTCCAGTAGCGGGCGGGCGGAATCAGCGCGGAATCGCCGCGGAAGGTCGGCGCGAGGTTCTTGAGCCAGAACCACTTGTAGTCCTCGTCGGGGGTCGAGTCCTCGGCGGGGGGATCCTCGTCGTAGGCGACGCGGAGGGCCTGCGACTGGCGGATCTCCTCGCCCCAAAGCCAGGCCCTGAAGCCGAAATCGAGCTTCTGCCAGTAGGGATTGGCGATGCCCGCGTCATAGCCTCCGGAGAGGACGAACTTTTCGCGCGAGTAGATGCCGACGTAGTCGAAGGGATAGAGGCTCTTGGTCCCGTCCTTGGCGGGCGCCAAGGGCAGGATCCGGAGGTTTTGGCGCTGGAAGGCGGGCGTGGCGGCGCTCGGCAGGACCTCGCCCTTCCTCGCGCTAAGGAAAGGCGCGAGGCAGAGGTGGTTTTGCTCGCCGAGGCGCTCGAAGAAGCGCCCCGAGAGTCCGGCCGACGAGAGCCGCATGTCGCTCCAGAGCGCGAAGACGAAGGGCGCCTGGGACTCCCGGATGCCGAGGTTGATCTTCTCGCCGGGACTCGCCCCCCGTTGGAGGAGAAGGAAGCGGACCTGGGGGTAGCGCTGGGAGAGGGATTCCACGTCGACGGCGTCGACGCCCTCCTCCACGGAGACGATGGACTCGAAACCGAGCCGGTCGAGCTCCCGGAAGACCTCGTTGCGGTAGAGCCGCGCCCCGCGGTCGAGAAGGAGAACGGAGACCGGCGTCCCGGCGGCGGTCCCGGAGGCGCGGGCCTTGGCTCCGCCGACCACCGTGTAGGGGACGGCGCTGTCGTTAAGCGTTGTAGGTATA
>JAEUJG010000132.1 GCA_016794765.1 Spirochaetaceae bacterium
CTCAACTGTCTCGACATGGAAAAGACCATGCTCAATTCGGAAGGAGCGCGCGCGCACTATCTCGTGCCGCGCAGCATCCTCTACCTCGCCCTCACGGCGGACTCGGGCGGCGAGCCGGTCGAGATCTACGACGTCTTCGGCGGCGGGCGGCAGTTCGAGGATGTTTTTTCGACTCCCGAAGCCCTGGAGGCCGATTTGGAGGAGCTTTTCGGGCACCTCATGCGCAAGGCCGAGGGGGTCCATCCGGAGGCCGGCACCCACGAGGTGATTCTCGGGCCCGACTTGGCCGGCATCCTCGCGCACGAGGCCATCGGCCATACGGTCGAGGGCGATCTCGTGCTCGGCGGCTCGGTCGCCGGCGACAATCTCGGCAAGCCCGTGGCGAGCGCGCTCGTCACGCTCGTGGATTTCGCGCACGACGCGCTCGGGAAGCCTTGTCCGGTGCCGCTCTGGACCGACGACGAGGGTACGGAGGCGCGCGACGCCCGGCTCATCGTGGACGGCGTCCTTCGCTCCTTCATGCACAACAAGGAGACCGCGGAGAAGCTCGGCCAGGAGACCACCGGCAACGCGCGCGCCTTCGCCTTCTCCGACGAGCCCTTGGTGCGCATGCGGAACACCGCGATCCTGCCCGGGAAGAGCAAGCTCGAAGACATGCTGGCCGGCCTCGACGAGGGCTACTACTTCATGAAGTCGAGCAACGGCCAGGCGGACTCGACGAGCGAGTTCATGTTCGGCGTGGTCCAGGGCTACGAGGTCAAGAAGGGCAAGCTCGGCCGGGCGCTCAAGGACACGACCATCTCCGGCGTGGCCTTCGACATGCTGAAGACCGTCTCCGCGGTCTCCGACGACATGGTCTGGAGCTGCGGCGGCATGTGCGGCAAGAAGCAGATGATACCGGTCGGCATGGGCGGCCCCGCCGTCCGCTGCCGCATCAACGTGGGAGGGCGCTAGCCATGGATGGAAACAAGATCGTCGACCTGGCGCTCCAGGAACTCCGCGCGGCCGGCGCGGACGATGCCCAGGCCTCGCTTTCGCTCTCCGACAAGAGCGAACTCAACGTCGATTCGGGCGAGCTCAGCCTTTTCCGCACGACGCGCAACGCCCAGCTCGCCCTCGTAGCCTACTCGGGCGGGCGGAAGGGCGCGGTTTCGCTCAACAAGGTCGATCCCGATTCGGTGCGGGAGGCGGCGCGCCAGGCCCTGGCCCTCGCGGCGAGCGCGGAGCCGGACGAGGCCAACGCGGTCGCGCCCCCGCCTCCCGCCGGATCGCCGCGCTCCTTCTCCTACGGCGAGACCGAACCCGACCGCGACGCGATGTACGACCGACTCAAGGATTTCCTGGCCTTCGCCGCGCGCGAAAGGCCGAAGGTCAAGCTCGAACAGTGCATCCTCGACTTCACGCGCTTCGGCTCCTTCCTCGGCAACACGAAGGGCGTCTCCCTCGAGGCCGCGACCTCGGTCTACAACCTCGGCGCGATGTTTACCTCCAAGGACGGGACCAAGACCTCCTCCTTCAACGGGTCCGGCGCCTCCCGGCGGCGGCTCGAGGGCGGCTTTTCGGAGTGGGGCGGCACCGCGGAGCTCATGCGCCAGTCCGAGGAGCAGCTTGACACCCGGAGCATCGAGGGCAAATTCGTCGGCGACCTTGTCGTCACGCCGCACTGCCTCGGCGATTTCGTCGGCGGGATGGACGAGGTTTGCCTCGGCGATTTCGCCCACATTTCCGGCACGAGTCCCTGGAAGGACGCGCTCGGGACGGCGGTCGCCTCGCCCCTTTTCAGCCTGCGGTCGGCGCCGGTTTCCGGCGAGATCGCCGAGGGCTACTTCTACACCCCCGACGGCTTCATCGCCGCGGACTGCCCCATCGTCGAGAAAGGCATCCTCCGCAACTTCACGCTCTCCCTGTACGGATCCAACAAGTCCGGCCGGCCGCGTTGCCCGAGCTCAGGCGGCGCCTGGACCGTGGACGCGGGCGACACTCCCCTCGCCGAAATCGTCAAGTCCGTAAAACGCGGCCTTCTCCTTTGCCGCTTCTCCGGCGGAGCGCCGAGCAGTTCGGGCGACCTCGCCGGCGTCGCCAAGAACTCCTACTACATCGAGGACGGCAAGATCGCCTATCCCGTCAGCGAAACCATGCTCTCCGCCAACCTCTGCTCCCTTCTCAGGGACATCTCGGCCGTTTCGAGGGAACGCATCGATTTCGGTTCCGCGGTCTTCCCTTGGGTCAAGATGGGCGGCGCCACAATCTCCGGGAAGTAGTTGTGTAAGCGGCGGCGAGCCTTGTGAAGGACTTTGCGAACCATGTCGCCGAAGCTCGCCTGAGCTTCGGCGCTGCCGGAGCGCGTCAGCGCGACGGCGAGGGGCCTGGCAGTCGCGGACGTCCCCCGCAAGCGGAGGCGCGTCCGCGCCCGCCACCCGCCGTCCTGCCCGGCCCCGCCACATCCGCGGCTTCGTTTGCCCAACGACGCCGCTTCGTATCGAGGGATCGCTGGGCGGTGAAATTTCACGGCTCGACCAAGCGCCGCGGCCGGGTCGCGACGAGTCCCCGCAGCGCCCACCGCTCCGGCCGCCGCGCCCCGCGACCACTCGCTGGGGGGCGGCGGGGGAGGGCAACCAAGGCGGCGCGCCTCGCGGAACGGGGCGGAACGGCGGGTGGCGGGCGCGAAGGGGCCCCGCCGCGAAGCGCGCGGGGACCTTCGCGCC